>JACQQT010000040.1 GCA_016206815.1 Candidatus Omnitrophota bacterium
CAACTCCTGTCTCCAGCACCAAATCTCATGATTTTCTACGGCATCTCAATTAATTTTCTATGAGCGCACATCCTGTAGCCACCAATCGGCAGGCACGTTTTAACTATTTCATTTTCGATACGTTTGAGGCCGGCATCGTCCTGAGCGGATCCGAGGTGAAATCCGTCCGGGAGGGAAAGGCCAATTTAAACGATGCTTATGTTCGGCTCTCAAATGAAGAAGCGTATGTGGTGGGAATGCACATCAGCCCTTATTCGCATATTGAAAATATTGCCGCGATGGACCCCACTCAAAGCCGGAAACTCCTGCTTCACAAGCAGGAAATCGGCAAATTAGCCGGGCTGATTTCTCGGAAAGGGTTTACCTGTGTTCCGCTTTCCGTTTACTTCAAACGGGGGTTCGTGAAACTTGAAATCGGTGTCGGGCAGGGCAAAAAGCAACATGATAAGCGGCAAACACTTAAGAAGAAAATGCATGACCGCGAAATGAAGCAGGCGTTGAAACACCGGTCGAAATAAAGTACTATATAAGTCGTAAGTGGTAAGTCTTAAGTCGTAAGTGTAAAATAATTTTTAGCGCGATTCGCTTTTACTTACAACTTATTACTTACGACTTACCACTTTTTCTGGGGCTGACTAGACTCGACAGGAGATGATCGGGCAAGTCGGTGCATGCCGAGGTGGTGGCGAGGCCTCGTTAAACACGTCACACATGATAAATGCTGATAGACTCAGCTGGAGCAATAGGTCCTTTGGGCCTATGGCTCTTCCTCTCGCTGCCTAACTAGGTTCAGCGACGTTTCTTGAGCACTTAGCCTTGGGCGCTTTTGAGACGACAGGTACAAGGATAGTTTCGCCGGTTCGCTTTCAATTGGCGGAATGAAAGCTTAGAAAGCTCGTTCTCGGAAATCCCGGCTGCGGGAGTTTTGGGAATTAAATTCAAATTGCAGCCTGAGCATGGAGAGCCGCTTGTTTGAGTCTTACTGGACGTGGGTGCAATTCCCACCAGCTCCACCAGTTGCGAAGATGACATTTAAAGATATGTATTGAAGGGGACGAAATAGAAACGTCCCCTTTTTTACAAGAATCACCCGTCAAAGTTAGAAGGTTGTATTCAATCAGATGAGCGAAAAGAGAAAACCTTATTCGTTAAGAGACGAAAAAACGAATGACGCCATCCGGAAGTTAATCGCTGAGGCGGGCACCAGTCCGGACGCCGATTTGCTGACGCAGATGGTCACCACCGTTTTGAAACTCCAGGATGAACAAGTAGACCGCGGCGATTTGAAAATTTTGAATACCACGCTCAAAGAATTGCGCTGGGCGTTTCGGGTCTATCGCGCCTATCGATCTCGCCGCAGAGTCACCATTTTTGGTTCCGCCCGAACGCCTAAAAGCAAACCTGCCTACCAAGCCGCCAGACAATTTGGGCAGATGATGGCGCAAAGCGGTTGGATGGTGATTACGGGAGGAGCAGGGGGCATCATGGGGGCGGGCAATGAAGGGGCGGGACGGGCGCATAGTTTTGGCGCCAATATCAAGCTTCCTTTTGAACAAGCTCCGAATCCTGTGGTCATCAACGATAAAAAGTTGATTAATTTCAAATACTTCTTTACGCGGAAATTAATCTTCGTCAAAGAATCGGATGCCATTTGTCTTTTTCCCGGCGGTTTTGGAACGCTGGACGAAGGATTTGAAGTTCTCACGTTGGTCCAAACCGGAAAAATGACGCTCCGCCCGATTGTGATGGTGGAACCAAAAGGCGGAAATTATTGGCGGACCTGGCTGAGATTTGTGATGCGTTCCATGCTTCAGGCCGGCATGATCGATAAAACGGATTTAAATTTGTTTCAGATCGTTAGGCGCCCGGCGGAAGCACGTGACCTCATTTTGAACTTTTACCGAAATTACCATTCCATGCGGTTTGTCGGAGAACGGCTCGCGATCCGTCTCCGGAAAAAACTTTCTCAAGACGATCTTGCCAAGCTCAGCCGGGATTTTAAAGACATTATCGTCCGGGGCAAAGTGGAGTTATCGGGCCCGCTTTCGGTCGAATCTAGCGAGCCGGAACTTTCCTCTTTACCGCGCTTGGTGTTCGATTTTGATAAGCGAAACTACGGTCGACTGAAACAGATGATCGACCAAATCAATCATATGGGCGATTAGCTCAGCTGGTTAGAGCACTTCCTTTACACGGAAGGGGTCTCAGGTTCGAGTCCTGAATCGCCCACCACTTTTATGCCACAAGAACGCTTAAGGCGCCAACTTCGTTTCTGGGATTCCATCGCCATCACCATTGGGGTTGTGATTGGGGTTGGAATTTTCCGAACGCCTGCCGAAATTGCGCAGCACCTTCAAGAGCCTCTTTTGATTTTATTGGCGTGGGGGGTCGGCGGTTTGATTTCACTCCTGGGGGTTTTCTGTTACGCAGAGCTTGCTTCACATTATCCCGAAACCGGCGGCACGTATGTTTTTTTGCGCGAAGCATATGGAAGGCTCGTCGGTTTTGTATACGGGTGGTCTGAATTTTCAATCAACCGGGCCGCTTCGATTGCAGCCGTCGCTTATATTTTTTCTGCCTACCTCCGCAATTTCGTGCCTTTTGAGGCCGCATACGAAAAATGGATTACCGTGCTGACGATCATTCTCCTCACCCTTCTTCACATGTTCGGCCTTCGTTTGGGGGTGCGCGTTCAAAATTTTTTGAGTGCTTTCAAGGTGCTGTCAATTTTGGCCGTGATAGGTCTGATTTTTAGTTTTGCGGGAAAAACGGGAATTCCATCGCCTGCTTATTCCGGCCTTGCGGATTTCAACCTGTTTCATTTTGCGCCGGCGCTGATTCTCGTTCTCTGGAGTTATGGGGGTTGGCATGAAAGTACCTTTATGTCGGGTGAATTTAAAGATACAAAGCGGGAACTTCCTTTAGCCCTGATCATGAGCGCTGTCATCGTGATGAGCCTTTATTTGATGATCAACGCGTCTTATTTGCGCGTGATATCGCCTGATGAGATGGCAGGGACTAAAACGATCGCCTCCGAAGCGCTGAGAAGAATTTTCGGTTCAGAAGGGCAGATAGTGGTCAGTGCCGCCATTTTAATTTCTGCTTTGGGAGCATTGAATTCAAGCATCTTGACGGGCGGGCGGATTCCTTTTGCGGTCGCGCAGGACGCGCCGCGTCTCAGGTGGTTGGGAGCGGTGGACGGTCGTTTTAAAACGCCTTTGCGTTCCCTTGGCTTAAATTGCGTTTGGGCCTGCGTTCTTGTCCTTTTGGGGAGTTTTGAACAGCTTCTTTTCTTCACGGCTTTCGAACTTTGGTTGTTTTTTATCTTGGTAGGGATAAGTGTTTTCATTCTCCGCCGAAAAGGCAGGTTGGGCGGTCGCTTTACGATGCCGGGGTATCCTTACGTCCCTGTTCTTTTTACGCTCGTGGCCGGTTGGCTTTGTTGGACGACCATTCGTCATGCGCCAATGGAATCCTTGTTCGGGACATTCTTAATTTCGTTGGGAATTCCGGTTTACTTTTTGGTTGGGAAAGAGAAGTGCAAGTCAGTCTGATAAATCAATTGTTCGGAAAAAGCTTTTTAGGTATACTTGGCCCTTCGGGGAATCTTTCCATGGTTCCCCGAAGGCCACCCTTAGCCCCGTACGGGGCGTCAAGGGTTACATTTACTTGGGGGCGTAGCTCAATTTGGTTAGAGCATCAGATTGTCGATCTGAGGGTTGCGGGTTCAAGTCCCGTCGCTCCCGTTTTTACCCCGTAACTCCCGTCTTTTTCCTCAAGATTACATAAGAACTTAATTTTCAGATACTTACGGTATTTCCTTGAAGTGAGACTTTTTGACTCAAAAATAGTAAATTAGACAAATCAGACGCGTAAAATTAGACAAATCAGCATGGTATCTTCTGCTGGTTGTTGCAACACCCTATATGCCATGGTCTAAGAGTGTTTTATCGGGAGTTAAGTACACGCATCCCGCTTCTTCCCGTCATGCTTAACCTAAACTATAGAGTTGAAATAATTCGAATTACTTGGTTAAAGCGGGGTGTCAGCGCTTGCATACAGTATTGATTGTGAATGTGCGCGGCATTTTTTTGACTTG
>JACQQT010000043.1 GCA_016206815.1 Candidatus Omnitrophota bacterium
AGCCTTCGCCGCATGCCGAAACCAACTGCTTCACCGCGCCGGCGCGAACTTCACCGGCCGCAAAGACACCCGGAACGGAAGTTTCCAGCCGCTCGTTCGTCTTCACGTATCCCTTTTCATCCAAATCCAGAAAACCTTTCACAAACTGCGTGGCCGGATCATGGCCGATAAACACAAAGACTCCGTCCGTCTTGAATTCTTTTTCCTCGTTGGTTTTCACATTCTTGAGTTTTACTTTCTCAACTTTTTTATCTCCCAAAATAGCCGTGATCACCGTATCCCAGACGAAACCGATTTTGGCGTTTTCTTTCGCACGGTCTTGAAGGATGGGGCTGGCGCGAAGTTGATCCCGTCGGTGAACTACGTTCAATTTCGTGACAAAGCGCGTCAGAAACAAGCCTTCCTGCATGGCGGAATCACCGCCGCCCACCACGATAATTCCCTTGTTCTTAAAAAAAGCGCCGTCACAGGTCGCACAGTAGGAAACCCCTTTTCCCGTTAATTCCCGCTCGCCCGGAACGCCAAGCGTCCGGAAAGAAGCGCCTGAAGCGATGATCACGGATTTTGCCTGATAGGTGGCTTTTGGAGTTTTAACGTGAAATTCATGGCCTGATTTTGTGATCGATTGAACTTCGTCGTACTGAACGTCGGTCCCATACCGCTTGGCCTGCTCTTCCATGCGCATCGAAATATCGGTTCCCGTCACGCCTTCCGGAAAACCGGGGTAGTTTTCCACCATATCCGTCAATGCAATCTGCCCGCCCGGCGCTAATTTTTCGAAAAGGAGAGTTTTTAAATTTGCGCGTGAGGCATAGATCGCCGCGGTCAAACCTGCACCGCCGCCGCCAATAATGAGCACATCATAAGAAGTCATATGTAACCAATAAGAATGTCATTCCCGCGCAAGCGGGGGTGACAAGGTTTGGGTTTAAAACTCGTTGACGCCCGCTTCGTCCATCACTTCTTTGGCCACGTAAATCGGGGAGCCGGCCCTGAGAGCCAGCGCCACGCTGTCGGACGGGCGCGCATCTACTTTGATTTCACCGGAACCGTTGCGGACCAAAATCAACTTGGCATGGAACGTGTTGTTCTCGAGCCGGTCGATGTGGATGGCCTTCAATCGAGCGCCCAATTCTTCGATCGATTTCAACAAAAGATCGTGCGTGAGCGGCCTCGGCGGTTCAATGCCGCTCAATTTAAGCTTGATGGCATTGACTTCGGAAATCCCGATCACCACCGGAAGGTAACGCGATCCTTCACGTTCTTTAAGAACGATTACCTGTTCACTCCGGTTTTCGTCAATTTTGATTTTACTCAGTACCAGTTCGATCATTCAGAAATTTCTCTCCGGAACCATCAATCGATGGCGGGGTTTTCGGACACGGGGTCCTGACGAGACGAAATGCTTGGACCGCTGTTTTTCGGCGGCCGGATGAAACGGCTTTTTTCCTTCAGCTTTGCCTGCTCGATTAAATACTTCTGAGCCTGTTTTGATTTCACGATTTCCTGCTCGGCAGCTTCCTGCTCCGCTAAAATTTGTTTCATTTCCTCTTCGCGGGCACGAATTTCAGTTTCCAAGGTTTGCTGCTTTTCAACCAATGTTTTTAAGTGTGCCTCCTGTGCGGCCAACTCGGAGGCTGCTTTCATCCGCTTCTGAATGACTTCCTGCTGCTCCAGCTGCCCCACAAAATCCCGAATTTGCCTTTGGGCCTGCTCCAGCTGGGCGCCTAACTGCTGATTGCGGACCCGCAAACTTTCCAATTCTTCGCTTTGGCGGGCGCGCAAAAATTCGTTTTCTTTAATCACTTTGAAATAACTGGCGCTCCAATCGTTCGCTTTCCGTTTCCACTCATCCAACTCGGAAATCTGCGTCTGGTATCGGTCTTGAATCTCCACGCGAATGCGTTCGGTTTCTTCTTTCAGTTGAACTGCATTGGCCTGGGCCTGGCTGAGCATCCTTTTCAAATCTTCGACCTCCGAACGGGCATCGGAAACCGCTTTCTGAGCTTCGCTTAACTCCGCCTGAAATTGACCGGCCTCGCTTTGTGCGCGCCGGGCCGCATTTTGCGACCGGGTATATTCGGCGCGAAAGTGTTCCAATTGCGTTTTCAACTCCGCCAGCTGAGCTCGCGCAGATGAAACGGAAGCGGATTCAGCAATGTTCTGGCGCTTTAACAAATCGATATTCTGTTTTAGCTCCTCAATTTTCGAACGCAACGTTTTGTTCTCACCTTTCAATTGCGCGAGCACGCTTTCGAGTTCGTTGCGGCCGGAGCGAAGCTTTTCGATTTCGGAATTCTGAAAATTTTCCATCTCGGCACGGATGGATCGTTCCGTTTCTCCCAGCTTCGCGTGCAATATCTCGTTTTCTTTTTGAAGATCCTGGGTGAGTTCCCTGAGTTCTGCTTGTTCCCGGTTTGAAGCCGGATCCGGCGCCGGTAAAGGAAGTTCTTCCCGTATCGGTTCCAACGGGTGGATCGGTGCCTCAGGAGCCGGCGAAACCGTACTCGCAAAATCGCCGTTCTGGGGCGCTCGTGTTCCTTCCAAAAAATAGGCTAAATTCGGCGGTTCGGGCCAAACGGCGCGGAAACATTTCCGTTTGCTGAACGTATCATTGGTCACCGAACAATTCACGTTGGCCTGCGCAAAGTAATCTCTAATTTTATCTGCAAGATCAAAAGGGAGATGATCCAACAGAATGATCGGCGTGTTCTCAACCAGATCTCTCGCTTCTTCGATTGAGAGTGAAAAAATTTCGGCGAGTTTTTCAACCGCGCGATTCTTCGAAAACTCGTTCGGAGACTGATCTAAAATGACGGCCCATACAGAACTCGCTGAGGTTTTTATTTTTTTTCCTAACAACATGGCTAGAGGGTTACCTTTCTTGCGATTTGATAAATCACAGGCATTTCCCAGTATTCGTTGATCAATACCTTCACGATACCGGCGAGCGAAAAAATACCAAACGCAAGCCACGCCAACCTGAATACGACTTCCCCCACCACCGGAACCACGGTCAGCAAAGCTGCGGCTACTTCTAAAAGAAAGATGATTAAAGCTTGACGGCCATGAAACTGCGCAAACTTATTATCCCGTTTTAAAAATAAGGGGACAAAACAAAGGATGGAAAGATAACCAATGGCTGCGAAAAATTTGCCTTCCGCGATAACTGGGTCTACCGTTTTCGGAACTTCGGAATCTTGCTTCGTGCTTGTATCCATAACCTACTGATAGGATTCATTTTACATTGTGCCCTACCATGAGTCAAGGATAAAGCAAAGAAGTTATGAAAGGGAATAAAAAGTCCACTCCGGAATCGGTTTTCCTCCTATCAGATGCTCGTGAATAATCCGTTCCAGCTTCTCCGGCGTCACGTGGTGATACCAAACCCCTTCCGGATAAACCAAAAGGATAGGCCCTCCCTGGCAGATCCCGAAACAATGGACCTGTGCGCGCCTGACCGATCTCTGATCTACTTTCAGTTCCTTCAACTTCGCTTTAAGCGCCTGATAAATCTCTTCAGATGCTCCCGGCGCACAGCGCGGCCCCGTACAGACCAACACATGCCGCGCATAAGGGGCTAGAGGCGGTGCTTTCTCTTCCATAAAACCTTTCACGTTCTTAACTTCCAAATTCCCAGGTCGCCCCAAGAATAAATTCCCGCGGTGCGCCCGGATTTACGAACAAGTGGGTCCCGGCGGGCGTTATCGACGGATTGAAGCCGGCGAAGGCCGTTGCCGCGACCGCCCGTGAATAATAGATTCGATTGAATAAGTTGTTAATTTTAAAGTAAATTCGCTTTCCTTTCCACTCAAAAGACGTCATCAAATCAAAAATCAGATAGGGATCAATCGTCTCACCTGCAGCATCTAAAGAGGCCTGAGCCGCCGATTCGTGACTCTGGATGAATTGCCGGCCCGTGTACCGGCTGTCCAACCGAAAACGAAGCCCATCCCAGGGCGTTCCATATCGGAGGAGGGGCTTCACTTCTGCACCCAACGTCAGCCGGTGACGAGGCACCAGACCGAGATCCTTTCCGTCAAACGGAACTCCGGACCCGCCGGTTTCACGGATATAGGCTTTCACCCACGTGTAGGATCCGTAAAGATCCAACTCCCGAACGGGCACCAGGTCAAGGCGTGTTTCAAGACCAACGCGCCTGCTCTTTCCCGCATTGATATTTTGTCCGAAAGGAGCCGTTGTGGTAATGGACGTGCTATCAAACAAAATTTCATCTTTCGTATCGATGAGAAACAAACTCGTTTTTCCCAAGATCGAATCCCGGTGACGAAACCGGCTTCCAATCTCGTAACTGTCAGTCTTCTCCGGATTAAGTTCTGTCGCAACAGCTGATGAGAAGGGCGCCACTTCGCTGATGGTCGGGACGCGAAAACCCTGGGAATAATTGGCAAACAGATCGAGAAACTTGAAAGGTTTTACGGTGAGCCCGGTTGAAAACGAGGAATTGCGCCAGCGCCGGCTCAAATCGTTTGCCGAGTTCAGTTGATCATCGGTCTTGAGCGTATGCCAGTCATGGCGCATGCCGGCATGAGCGATAACACGCTCGAAAATTTTGAGCCGCTCACGCCAAAACAACCCGAAAAATTCGGGTTTCGAAGTGCGCTCGGTTTCGCGCGGACTGGTTTCGACCACATTGCCTCGAAAAGCATCTTGTTCAACGTCATGCGCGGAAGCGTCGCGAAATTCCATCCCCACGTGGGTTTCGCTTTCCAATGCTTTCCATTGCTCCCGGTATCCCAGTTGCCAAATGAGATCCGTCGTTCGCGTACGGACCGTCACTAAATCCGTGTCCGGGTTGAAAGCGCCGTCAATAAAAGTGCGGCTCGTGGTATAAAAATGAATCCAATTCATCCGCCAAGAAGTCAACAAAGACGCGATCAATCGCTGATCTAAAAATTTTTTGTCGGCGCTTAAGTGAATGATCGTGTTTCGAAAATCACGTCCATCCAATAAATTCTTGCTTTGTCCCTCGTCTGCGTAAAACTCCGGGATGGTCAGCGATCCCGGGTTTGAAAGTGCATCCCGGATATGCTTGATTCCCACTTCGAGTGATCCGCCATCGTCCGGAAGCTGGTAACCGGCTTTGGCATCCAGCGAGGTAATGCGCCATTCGCCATTGGAACGGAACCCGTCATTTAAGTCCCTCCCCATGTTGAAGTAATAAGTGAAAGCACCGCCCAAGGGCGTCAAGCGGTCCGAAAGCGTGCCGCTTGCGCCTTGATAAAATTTGATTCCTTTGAAGCTTGAAACTTCAGAACCTCCGAACAGATGGACTCGCTTCTTGCTGGGACGCCGGCTGGTCACGTGAACGATGCCGGCAAATGCACCGCTCCCGTACACCGGTGAGGCAGAGCCGCGTTCAATCTGAATCGTTTCGATGTCGTAAGTGGGAATGAGGGGGTAGTTCACCGCAGCGCCGTCCAGTTCATTCACACGAACGCCGTCGACCAATACGACGACCTCGCTTCCCTCAGAAAATCCGCGGAGACCGAATGTCGTATCAAGACCGTTGCCCACTTGATCGTAAAAAATCCCGCTTTCCAAATCCTGCACCGATTCCTGAAAGGTTCGAGCGCTGGATCGCGCAAGCTCTTCACGACCCTTATAACTTATATTGGCGGGAAAATAGGAAACATTGGAGGGAATGTCGGAAAGACGGGTCCTGAAACTGGGAAGTCTTGAAGAGATGACTGTCACCGTATCGAGGGTCGGGATTTCACCTTCTTCGCTTTGAGAGTTTAGAAAAAAATCTGCGATGGTTGAGCTTAGTCTGCGTTCAGAGTCTTCTTCGGAGCTCGATGCTCCACTTAATTGCGATTCATTACTTTCGGCACCCCATACTACTCGTGAACTTCCAAACGACGTAAACAACCAAAGCAATACCAAATACCAAAACCACAAAATGACCTGACTCATGTGTTTCTCCTTTACCCGCGTAAAGTGACAGCGCGCAAAGCGCTGTCATCCCCGAAATCTTTAATCGGGGATCCATGGCTGCTGGATTCCCGCTTTCGCGGGAATGACAAGATCGCTAAGCACTCGTGTCCGTTAAGTCTGAGACTGAGGTCTTCTGGCTTGTGGCGTAAGACTTTCCTACTCGCGATACCTTCCCGACTATCTATGCCATGAGATTGCTTCGCTTCGCTCGCAATGACAGTCGCATTTTGTGCAGTCCCTTCAGGGACGTCATTGCGAGGAGCCCGCCATGTTTCTTGGCAGGCGACGAAGCAATCCCAAACCATTTAGTCAGTGGCCTACAATCGCTTTCGTTCCACTTACAGCTGCGGGGCAGCGGCGGCTTTTCACCGTTTTCCCTCGCTTTCTCAAACGCTTCTGTTAAAGAACTGAAACTTTAGAAACATTTAATCCGAAAAACTCGCTCATTTTCTCGGGCGTCAGCATCGCTTCGGGAGGCCCTGCGCTGCCGACGGAACCGCCTTGGATAAAAATGGCTGACTTCACAAAATTTTTGGCCAGACTCAGCTGATGGGAAATCACGCCGATCGTAATCCGCTCCTCACGATTGAGGCGCTCCAACGTTTCAAAGAGTTCGACTTGCTGGCGGACATCCAAAAAGTTAGTCGGTTCATCTAAAAGCAGAATCTTCGGTTTCTGGCAAAGCGCGCGGGCAATTTCAACTTTCCGGCGTTCCCCGCTGCTTAATTGAAAAATAGACCTTTTGGCAAACCGAAGAATCCCGGTAATCTCCATGGCCCAGGCCACTACCTCGAGATCCTCTTTTCGGTCCCAAAACTGGCTGGCCGTATGAGGGAATCGGCCCATCAAAACGATTTCCTCGACGGTAAAAGGAAAAATGTATTGGGCCTCCTGCTCCAAATAAGCGACGTATTTTGCGATCTCAAGTGTTTTCCATTCCGAAAGCGGCCTTTCCCCAAGCACAACGCGCCCGATCGCGGGTTTTAAAAGACCGACTGCCAGTTTGAAAAGCGTCGTTTTTCCGGCTCCGTTCGGACCGAAAAAAAGCGTGAAGTCACCCTGTTCGATGACATAGCTGAGCGCATTAATTTCAAAGCGGCCGTCATAGGCGAAACTCACATTTTCCCATTGAAGAACCGGCTGCATTAAATGACCCTCTTCGCTTCCTGACGCTTTAACAAATAAATGAAAAAAGGTGCCCCCAAAAAAGCAGTCACGACACCCACCGGCAATTCTTGGGGAATCACGATCACGCGCGCCAAACTGTCGGATAAAATCAGGACAATCCCGCCCAAAACCGCGCTGGTCGGCAAAAGCTTTCGGTAATCCGACCCGAACAGAAGCCTGGCCAAATGCGGAACGATCAATCCCACAAACCCGATCATCCCGCTCATGGAAACTGCGATTCCCGTTAACAAAGAGGCAACCAAAAAAATAATTTTTTTGGTCCGTTCAATGGGAACACCGAGCGAATGGGCGGTCGACTCTCCAAAGGAAAGAATATTCAACTTCCTGGCTTGGCGCAGGAGAAACCAGGCGGCCGTAAAAATGATCACCGAAATCGCAAAAAGGCGCGGGTAGCTTGCAAAACTTAAATTTCCCAACAGCCAAAACAAGACGGTGGTTAATTCATCCGAACGAACCAGCGATTGAACAAGCACAATCACCGAAATAAAAAGAGAATTCATCACCACGCCGATCAGAAGCAGCGTATAGAGCGACAACGCACCCTTCCGAAGTGAAAATCGATAAACGACCATGACGGCCGCCAGAGAACCAAGAAGCGAAAGAACCGGAATCGCCAAGACAAATGATCCGGCAATCAGAAAACCGCTTCCCACGACAACACCCAACGCCCCACCGGCTGAAACGCCCAGTAAATGCGGATCCGCCAAAGGATTCCGAAGCAACGCTTGAAACACGGCTCCGGCAAGCGAAAGCGCCATTCCCACTAAAAAAGCAAGCAATGTCCTGGGCAAACGAAGCTGCATTAAAATAAACTGCCCTTCCGAGGTGCCCCATTCAACGTGAGCCGCTCCGCTCAACAGACTGACCAAAAAAGTAACGAATAGAATTGCAACAAAAAACACAATGATTAAAACGAGTTTCCCAGGGCTGATACCCGTCGTCATTGCGAGGCGGGAACCCAATTGAGGCCGAAGCAATCTCTGGATCTGAGATTGCTTCGTCGTCCCTTCGGGACTCCTCGCAATGACGTTAGAATTGGATGCGTTCATAATATTCATTTTCAGGTGAAGTCTCCGGATCCAAAATCGCATCCATTGCCCTCACCAGGCGAACGGTGCGCGGCCCCGGCACGCTATAAACATTTTCCTTGAAGAGATAAACCTGGTTTGATTTCACGGCGCGCAATTCCGGATATTGACTCCAAAATTTTTTGACAAGTTCTTTTTGTTCCGTCAGGCTGATATCTCTTCCGTGACTGGCGGCATCGATAATCAAATCCGGATCCTGAGCGAAAAACGCTTCAACGCTCAACTTCGGGTAATGAAGCGAACGGCCGCTCGTGATACCCGACCCGCCGGCCAGTCCAATCACATCGTTTTCCAGGGTTCCTCTTCCGGGAACCACCAACGGGGTGCGCCAAGAGACAAACGCTACTTTTTGATGAGGACGGCCCAAACTTTTTTCACGAATTCGATTGACCACCTCAAGCAGCTGATATTTGATTGCTTTTGCCGGCTCGACATTGCCTGTTTTTTCACCGATTAATTCAAAAGAATTGATCAAATCATCCAAACTATAAAACGGGACAACCATCATCTCCAATCCGAGCTGCTTTAACTTTTCATAGGTAAACTTGCTTCCGCGGTTGGGCGTCAGAATCACCAAATCGGGCCTTTGGGACACGATGGCCTCGAGATTATGCTCCGTATAGCCGCCCACCTTCGGTTTCGTTTTTGCCTCATCCGGATAATCGCAATAGGTGGTCACACCGACCACGCGATCGCCTGCTCCAAGGGCAAATAAAATTTCGGTCACAGACGGCGCCAATGAAACAATCCGCTCATAAGAGGTGCCGTCAGAAGCCGCATGGGAAGATGAAAACCATAAAACGGAAAGAATCAACAAGCTGAAAGAGGCGACGATCCGTCTCAACATTTAAAGGATTCCCGCAGGTTCACGGTTCAAGAGCCGGTAAAATAAATGCATATCCAGATGGGACCGTACCAATTCTGCCAGACGATCATAAGTTTCAGACCGTTTTGATACCCTAGAGGGTTCGTTTCGCGGCGGCAGATTTTTCTGAAACCGCAATTGATTTAAAAAATGATGCCGGAAAGAATCCGAATCGAAAATACCGTGTAAATAAGTCCCCCAAATCTTTCCCGATAAAATCGATCCTCCCTCATCCAAAAAAACAGGCTGGCTTCCCCGCTTCGTTAATTTAAAGACAGGTTCCGCCCGTTCCAAAAATCGAGTCTGGCCCATATGAATCTCGTAACCCTTCACTTTCGTTCCGCTTTCCAGATGGATCGCCGTAATTTGATGCGTTGTTTTATCGGCTTCAAACGTGGTCACGGCCTTTAACAGCCCGAGGCCGGACACCTCCGCGGCATTACTTTCAACCAGGAACGGATCTAAAATCCGGCTGCCCAGCATTTGGTAGCCTCCGCAGACGCCGATGACTTCAACGCCCCGTTCGATGCATGAATGAATCCAGGCGTCGAATCCGCTGTCACGGAGATATTGAAGATCGGCAATCGTGCTCTTCGTTCCCGGGATGATCAACACGTCCGGAAAACGGTCCGGAATCTGGCGTAAATAAGTCAGTGTGACATCGGGTTCTCCGTCAAAAGCGGAAAAATCCGTAAAATTGGAAATGCGGGGAAGCCAAATGACGTCGATTAAAATATGGTTTGTCATCGGGAATGACAGCGATAAATGATTCTGACGAATCCGCTCCTCTGAAAGGCCGTCTTCTTCCAAAAGATCCAGATCGAGCTCATACGGAATCACGCCGAG
>JACQQT010000047.1 GCA_016206815.1 Candidatus Omnitrophota bacterium
AGCAAACCCTGTTCGGTATCCACGGCAACCCCTAAATGATAGTAATTTTTCAAAACCAGATCGTTTTTTGCTTCATCCAAGCTGGCATTAAACTTGGGGTATTTTTTCAAAACTTCAACCACCGCTTTAAGTATAATTCCTGTCACCGTAAGACGCGCGCCTTTTTTTTCGTAAAACGGCGCAAACTTTTTTCTCAAAGCTAAGAGTGATGTGATGTCGGCTTCCGCAAATTGTGTCACATGCGGAATCGTTGTCCAGGACTCGTACATTTTCTGGCCGATCGTGCGCCGGATCGAAGAAATGGCCTGGCGGCTCACCGGTCCCCATTTCGAGAAATCAATGCTCGGTGCAGAAGGAGCTGCCTTCTGTGACGCACGGGGCGCGACATGTTCCAAACTTTGAATATACGCTTTTAAATCGTTAACCGAAATGCGCCCACCGCGTTCGGTTCCCCGGACCCGCGCGAGATCAATCCCTAAATCCACCGCCATTTTACGAACCGAGGGAGAAGCCGGCGGCGGAAGACCGCTTTTCGATTGATACTGGTAACCTTCGCTCTGAGTTGCCGGTTTTTCTTGTGATACAGTTCTCTTCGGTTCTTGGGAAGGTGCCGTTTTTTCTTTGGAAGGCTTCCCTTGAGAAGTTCCCTCTTCACGAAGGCGGATGACGGCTTGGCCCACCGAAACTTCATCACCTTCCTGAACTAAAATTTTGCTGATGGTTCCGGCAACGGGTGACGGAATCGGAGCGGTTGCCTTGTTCGTCTCCAGCTCAAGCAGGGTTTGATCTTTGCGGACCTTGCCGCCTTCGGCCACCAAAATACTGACGACCGTTCCGGTCTCAACGCCTTCCGCCAAAAAAGGAATTTTAATATCCATGAGATGTCCCGCCTGCCCCGTCATTTTGAAATTTAAACACAAATCGGATAAGCTTTTTCCGGATCAATTTTAAGATCACGGATTGCCTCTCCCACTATTTTTTTGTCGATCGCGCCTTTCTGCGCTAATGCATACAGAGTCGCCACCGCTGTCATTTCGGCATCCACTTCAAAAAAACGCCTCAGGCTCTTCCGCGTATCGCTCCGTCCGAAACCATCCGTTCCCAACGTCAAAAACCCGTCCGGAACCCACGGTGCAATTTGCTCCGGGACGATTTTCATATAATCGGAGACGGCAACGAAAACGCCTTTTTCATTCTCAAGAACTTTCTCGACATAAGATTTCCGAGGCGCCTCGCCGGGATGGAGCATGTTCCACCTTCTCGCACTGAGCGCCTCCGTCCGCATCTGTTTGTAATTGGTCGCACTCCACACATCCGCAGAAACATCGTAGGATTGAGCTAAAATTTCCTGAGCTCTCAACGCTTCTCTCAAAATGGGGCCGCTTCCAAAAATATGCGCTCGATATCTTTTGCCCTTTGGACCGGGCTTCAATTTATAAAGGCCTTTCAAAATACCCTCTTCCGCCCCTTCCGGCATCGGCGGCATGGGATAATTTTCATTGTAGAGCGTCAGGTAGTAAAAGATTTCCTCCCCCTCCTGATACATCCGTCTGAGCCCGTCGCGGACGATCACCGCAATTTCATAACCAAACGCCGGATCGTATGCCATGAGATTGGGAATGGTGCTCGCCAATAAATGACTGTGTCCGTCTTCGTGCTGCAATCCCTCACCGTTTAAAGTCGTCCGGCCGGCAGTGGCGCCCAAGAGAAACCCCTTGGCCTTAATGTCACCCGCTGCCCACATCAAATCGCCGATCCGCTGAAACCCAAACATGGAATAATAAATAAAAAACGGAATCATATGAATACCATGCGTTGCATAACTAGTACCGGCGGCAATAAAAGACGACATGGATCCTGCTTCCGTAATGCCTTCTTCCAAAATCTGGCCGTCTTTGGATTCCTGATAATACAAAAGACTCTCGCGATCCACCGGTTCATACAGCTGTCCGAGGGGAGAATAAATCCCGATTTGGCGGAAGAGCGCATCCAGACCGAACGTTCTTGCTTCGTCCGGAATAATCGGAACAATCCGTCTTCCGATCTGCTCATCCCGCAAAAGCTTTGTGAGCAGCCTGACAAAAGCCATCGTGGAGGAAGCTGACAAATCACCCGATCCTTTGAAGAATTCCGCAAAAGCATCGGCCTTCGGCAATTTCAATTTTTCCTGACTCGGTTTCCGTGCCGGCAAAAATCCCCCGAGCACTTTCCTGCGCTCCATTAAGTACTTCGCTTCGGGACTATCCGCGGGCGGGCGGTAAAAAGGAGCTTCTACGACTTCTTCATCGCTCATCGGAATTTTAAACCGGCTGCGAAATTCCCTGAGCTCTTTTTCGTTCAACTTCTTTTGCTGATGCGTAATGTTCCGCCCTTCTCCGGCCTCTCCCAGACCGTAGCCTTTTACCGTCTTGGCCAAAATCACCGTCGGCTGCCCCTGATGTTCAAACGCCGCTTGGTAAGCATTGTAAACTTTTTGCGGGTCGTGACCGCCCCTCAACAACTTTTGAATTTGATTGTCCGTTAAGTGGTTGACCAGGCTGTAAAGCTCCGGATATTTTCCAAAAAAATGTTTCCTCGTATAACTGCCCGGTTCCACCGAATACTTTTGATAATCACCGTCCACCGCTTCCGTCATCCGCTTGACCAAAAGTCCTTTCGCATCTGCTTGCAGCAGCGGATCCCAGTCGGAACCCCAAATCACTTTGATCACGTTCCAGCCTGCGCCGCGAAAAGCACCTTCCAGCTCTTGGATGATTTTCCCGTTGCCGCGCACAGGACCGTCCAAACGTTGAAGATTGCAATTCACCACCCAAATCAAATTGTCCAAATTTTCGCGGGAAGCCAGCGTTAAAGCGCCCAAAGTTTCCGGCTCGTCCGATTCTCCGTCCCCGACAAAACACCAAACTTTCGGCTCTTCACCTTTCAGCAACCCGCGCGATTTCAGATAACGATTAAACCGAGCCTGATAAATCGACATGATGGGCGCCAGCCCCATCGAAACCGAAGGAAATTGCCAGAAACTCGGCATTAAATACGGATGAGGATAGGACGATAATCCGCCGCCGGGCGCCAGTTCCTGACGAAAATTGTGAAGATGTTTTGCATCCAATCGTCCCTCCAGGTAAGCGCGCGCGTAATTGCCCGGTGAAGCATGCCCTTGAAAATAAACAAAATCCGCCGCTTGCTTCCCATTGCTGCCTCTAAAGAAATGGTTGAATCCCACTTCGTAAAGGGTGGCGCATGAAGCGTACGTTGAAATGTGACCGCCGAGGCCGTCATGAATCCGGTTTGCCTTCACCACCATGGCCATCGCATTCCAACGAATAAAACTTTTGATCCGGCGCTCAATTTCCCGATCTCCCGGATACGGCACTTCTTTTTCGACCGGAATGGTATTGAGATAAGGCGTACTGGTCGGCTCCGGAACTTCCAGGCCCTTCCCGCGCAATTTGGAAATTAATTCGTTCAGAAAAAAAGAGGTTTTGCTAAGCTCTTTGTCCTTGAGAACCGACTCCACAATAAACTCAAGCGACTCAAACCACTTCTGAACCTGAGAAACCTCGGATTGATTCTTTGCCCGAGAAGTTTTCTGTTTTCCGGGTCGCGCTTGATGGATTCCATGCTTTTCCTTCACAATTTCACCATTCGCAAGTTATTCCTTATCTTCTCCTAATTAAAAGCGGTTCAATTTATAAGATGTTGGCACCACGGGTCAAGCTAGAATTTCCGCAAGCAGAATAATCCCCCCTGTTTTGGATCACCCAAACATTAAGGAGAAGGGATTAAGAGTTAGATTATACCGTGCTTTAAGCAAGTTTGGTATAATGAACTTTATCGTCACTTTATGAAATACCTAGACCTGAGCTTCCCTACGCCCGAAGAAAACCTCGCCTGCGACGAGGCCCTGCTGGATCTTTGCGAAGACAGCGGCTCGGAAGAAATCCTGCGGGTTTGGGAATCCCCTGCGCACTTCGTTGTCTTGGGTTATTCCGGAAAGGTCGAAGCAGAAGTCCATCTGGCGGCGTGTCAAGATGAAAGCATTCCTGTTCTCCGGCGGCCTTCAGGCGGCGGAACTGTTCTTCAAGGGCCGGGTTGTCTGAACTTCGCTCTCATTCTAAAAACAAAAAATAAAAAACCCCTTAAAAATATCACTGATACGAATCGTTTCATCATGAAACGACATCAGGAAACGCTTGAAAAAATGACGCCTCGTAAGATCGCCTTCGAAGGCCTGAGCGATCTCGCTTGTGATCAATTAAAATTTTCAGGCAATGCCCAACGCAGAAAAAAACGTGCCATTTTATTTCACGGAACTTTCTTGTACGATTTTGACATTCCTTTAATCGAAAAATTTTTAAAACTTCCATCGAAACAACCCCCCTACCGCAAGCAACGAACTCATCAGAATTTTCTCATGAATCTTGATATTCCGCCGAATCAACTGAAGGCCGCACTCAGAGAATCGTGGGGTGCTGTTCAGTTATTATCAGAGGTTCCGATGGATAGGATTAAACAATTGGTAAAAAGCCGCTATGCTTTACAAACATGGAATTTCAAATTTTAAGAGGGATGGGAACGTCCGGTTTTAAATTGTCAACCGACCCGTTCTTGTGTTACCTTACACAATCGAGAAATACGAAAAAATGACTTCTCTTCCGAAAGTATTAGTCGTCATTCCCTGTTACAACGAAGAAAAACGGCTTCCGAAAACACTTTTCCTGGATTTCGCGAGTCGGGAATCGGATTACCGGTTTCTTTTTGTGGATGACGGCAGTCGGGACCATACGTTGCAATTGCTCGAAAGTTTGCGGAAAGAACGGCCGGATCGCTTTGACGTTTTAAAACTGGAGCAAAACTCGGGAAAAGCAGAGGCGGTTCGGCAAGGATTTCTAAAAGGAATCCAGGAAGGTGTTCCTTTCATCGCATTCTGGGACGCCGATTTGGCAACACCGCTCGGCGTCCTGCCCTCCTTTTTGATCACTCTCCAGGCACGTCCTGCCATCGAAATGGTTTTTGGGTCTCGGATCAAATTGATGGGGCACGACATTGAACGCCGTGAGATTCGACACTATCTCGGCCGAATTTTTGCGACCGCCGTATCATTCATCCTTAAACTCAACATTTACGACACACAATGCGGTGCCAAAATGTTCAGAGCCACCGAAACGTTACGTGCTATGTTCGGCGAAAAATTCCATTCCAAATGGATTTTTGACGTCGAATTGATCGCACGATTTACTAAGGTCAAGAAAAATATAGCTCCTTTTAATCCCGGATCCAGTATTTATGAAATGCCGCTGCCGGTCTGGCATGATATTGCAGGGTCAAAACTTTGCACGCTTGATTTCCTGAAAGCGTTGATCGAATTAGGGCAGATTTACTTCCTCTACCGCTAAATCCCGGAGGGGTCAAATCCTTACGATTTTTTCCCGATAGCGGGCAACACTTCGGCAGGCGTTGCGGGTGTCTAACAAGACGGGGACCCGAGTCAAAACGGCCTCAAAATTGAATCCGTCGTGATCCGTCAAGAGAATGGCGATATCGAAATCTTTGCGGTCAAACTCTGAAGAATCGAGTGAAATCGATTGGTACAGTTTTTCGTGCAGAATGAGTTCCGGAACAAAAGGATCTGCGTAGGATACGGAAGCGCCGTCCTTCTCGAGCAATTCAATCACCTCTAAAGCCGGAGATTCCCGAATATCATTGATATTCCGCTTATAGGTAACGCCTAAAATTAAAACTTTCGAACCGTTTAACGCTTTCTGCCTTTCATTCAAAATCGCCTGAGCTTTCCGAACGACGAACTCCGGCATTTCCCGGTTCACCGTACTGGCCAAGTCAATAAACCGGGGGTCAAAACCGTGAATGCGCGCTTTCCAAGCAAGATAATGCGGATCCACCGGAATGCAGTGCCCGCCCAAACCGGGCCCCGGATAAAACGGCATAAATCCAAAAGGTTTCGTGGCCGCAGCGCCAATCACTTCCCAAATATCCACGCCGAGTTTTTCGCTCATTAAACAAAGTTCGTTGACCAAACCGATATTCACAATGCGAAAAGTATTTTCCAAAAGCTTCACCATTTCTGCGGTTCGGGGAGAAGAGACCGTGTGAACTTTCTCAATGGCCAGTCTGTAAAAAGCCTTTGCAAGCTCTGTACACTTCTGCGTCACACCGCCTACCACTTTCGGGATATTGCGGGTATTGTAGACCGGATTGGCCGGATCAATCCGCTCTGGTGAGAACGCAAGAAAAAAATCCTTCCCGACTTTGAGTCCGGTTTCCTCCAGCATGGGAAGAATCACTTCCTCCGTCGTGCCGGGATAAGTCGTGCTCTCCAGGATCACCAGCATCCCCTCGTGCAAATACTTTTTAATTTCGCCGGCAACCGATACGATGTAAGAAATGTCCGGATCCTTTGATTTCCCCAAAGGCGTCGGAACGCAAATATTGACCGTATCCAAGCTGCGGATAACGCTGAAATCGGTAGTGGCGCTCAACTTTGCCCGCCCGAGGAGTTTTTCGATGTCACCGGAAGAAACATCCTGAATATAAGACTCTGCACGGAGGATTTGAGCCACTTTCTGTGAATCAATATCAATTCCGATAATTTCAATCCCTGCTTTTGCAAACTCAACGGCTAGCGGAAGACCCACGTAACCCAACCCGATGATGCCTGCTTTGAGCGTCCGCGTACGGATTTTTTCTTCGATCGGCACGGCCTTTGATGCAAGCGGCGTAGGTTCACTCATGTCACACTCTCTCCTGAATTGCGGTCATCCCTGTCGGTCAGCCAAAGCACATAAGATACCTTAAATTACGAAAAACGTCTAATCTTAAAAGAAGGTTGCGATGA
This sequence comes from Candidatus Omnitrophota bacterium, assembly GCA_016206815.1. Taxonomy (GTDB): domain Bacteria; phylum Omnitrophota; class Omnitrophia; order Omnitrophales; family Danuiimicrobiaceae; genus 01-FULL-45-10b. The sequence continues at coordinate 6,854 of JACQQT010000047.1, forward strand.
TCAGCGTATTCGCCGAAGGCAGATATGAATTAATTCGGAAGCTGAGGCAATCACTTTCTAACGGCTGCTTGGCGAAGTGTTGCGGTCGCGGCCAGATAAGCATCCCGGCCGGCATCGAACGACCGGTTCGTAAGCGGGAGCTCTCCAAAAACTTTTTCCAACCGATCGAACCGTTCTTCCGAAACGGGGTGCGCCTGCAAATAGTCGTAGAGATAAGCGCGAAACGAAGAATTTTGATCGGCCGTTCGATGCAATAAATTGATCAGTCCTTGCGGATCATAACCGCTTTGGACGAGGGATTGAAGCGCGTGAGCATCCGCTTCGTAAAGGCGCGCTGAATCGGATTTTTGATGATTGACGAGACTCCCTACCAAAGCCAACCCCAACACGGAAAGAGCGCCAATGCTGCCAAAAGCCGGCCCGACGTAGCTTCCTGTTTGAACGAGCGTATTAAACGCTTTTTTCATTTTAGACAAACGCGGATCTTTGTACTGAAGGAATCCTATCTCCTCAGCCAACGCACCCGCCAATTCAATCTCATTCTTCAAAAATTTAAAAAAACCGGTTGTTAAATATACGTATCCGCCAGGGGCATGGGTCGCATAAACTCGATCGTCTTGAAGAATCACAAATCGATAAGCCAGATCCTTCCGCTCCGCAACCTCCGCCAAACGCTTGCCGATGGCCTGAACGTAATGATTGAGTTTTTCTTCCTCATACACGGGAATCGTCTGCAAAATCTGGCGGTGAATGGCCTCGCCCAGCTCCGTCTCAACCGTCGAATAACGTGATGAATCCGTCACGGAACGGCTGTGGTGCGCGCACCCGCTTGCCAGCAGAAGCACCGACAACGTTATTGCAATTCCTCTTTTCATCCCGTTACTTTCTATTTTTAATTTAACCAAAATTAAATGCACGCGCGGAGGCGACATTCCCTAGGCGCCCCGCGCAGTACTTGTTTCAACCGGAAACAAGTGCGCCCGCCGAGGATCGAACTCGGAACCTACAGGTTCGAAGCCTGTCACTCTATCCAATTGAGCTACGGGCGCAAACAACCTTACTATTTCTTTTAATTAATCGAGGTTTGCGACAGTACCAACTTCCCATTTCTTTTATTCTATCGAAAGTTGGTGCGGGCGCACGTCTCTTTATGTTTTCTATTCCTTCGTAAATCCTGTCGCGGCCTTGAAAGTGCCCACTCCCTTTTTCCAGCAGCCCCAACGGACACTGAGGATACAACAGCCGTTGGGGCGGGCGTACTTCCGCGGGAATGACAGGGTTTTGTTAGGGATTCTTAATATTTCCTTTACTTCTCGCCTTCCAAAACCAACGCCAGCGCTCCCAAATCCCCTACATTGTTGCCCAAACGGGACCTGAGGACTTTGCAATTGCGAAATGCCATGGGCCACGCTTCGCGGCGAACAGCTTTCATCATGGGCTCCCAAAAGTGCTCGACGTGCTCCATCACGCCGCCGCCTAAAATCAAGCACCGCGGATTCAACAAATTGATCACATTGGCCAAGCCTATTCCTAAAAAATCGGCTGCTTTCTGCCGCGCTTGAATCGCAAGTTGGTCTCCTGCCCGCGCAGCTTCCGTTACCGTTTGACCTGTAATATTACTCAACCTCATTTTTTTGAAATAGGCCGGCTTTGCCCCTTTCCGAATGGCGCGCTGAACTGCTTTGCCGATGGCAGTCCCGCTGGCATAAGCTTCCAGACATCCTCGTTTGCCGCAATCACAATGAATCCCGTTCGGAACGATCGTCATGTGTCCAATTTCACCGGCAGAACCGCCTTCACCCCGCAGGAGCTCTCCGTTTGCGACAATGCCGGATCCAATCCCCGTACTGACGGTGACGTAAAGAAAATTCCCAACGCCTCGTCCCGAACCGAAGTAGCGTTCGCCCAAAGCGGCTGCATTCGCATCATTTTCAACAAAAACAGGTACATGAAAGACACGTTTTAAAACAGGAGCGATTGAAAAGTGTTCCCAAGACGGAAGGTTTGGAGATTTCAGGATCATGGATCGCTGAGAATCGATCGCACCCGGAACCGCAACCCCAATGCCGAGCACTTGACGAGAGGTCAGCTGGTTGACTGAAAGAAGATCGGCAATGGCCAAACGAATCCGTCTCATGGACTCCCGCCTCTTTTTGCCGCCTTCTGCCGAGAAAACTTTTTTCCCCAGAAGTTTACCTTTTCGGTTCCCTAAGGAAACCGCTATTTTCGTTCCTCCAATATCAACACCGATCATCCATTGTTTCATGTCAGGAAGGCTTCATTGATTTGCTTTGCGTAGATGAATGTGGCCAGGGACGGGATCGAACCGCCGACACAGGGATTTTCAGTCCCTTGCTCTACCGACTGAGCTACCTGGCCGTGAAGCGAAAGGATCATCATACAATTTGCCAAAGAGATGTCAAGCGGTTCGCCTCAATTCTTTTTCAATGATTCGTTGGAAGGCTAAAAAGGGCTGCGCACCGGTCAGCAACTTCCCATTAATCAAAAAAGCGGGGGTTCCCTGAACGCCGGCCGCAAGTCCTTCCTCAATGTCTTGGTCGATTGTAGACTGGTAACGGTTTTCATCCATGCAACTTTCAAATTTTTCGGCGGATAACCCGAATTTTTTGGCATAGCCCACCAGCTTTTCCCGTTCCAATGCCCTTTGATTTTGAAACAAATGATTTCGATATTCCCAAAACTTCCCCTGCTCATTCGCACACATCGCAGCCGTGTGGGCCTGGCGTGCGTGCCGATGCATCGGCAGCGGAAAATTCCTAAAGACGAGCCGTACCTGACCCGGATATTGTCTGAGGACTTCCTGCAGAGCCGGCTGGACGCTTCCGCAAAACGGACACTCAAAATCCGTATACTCTACGATCGTAATGGGTGCCTTCGGATCTCCATAGGCCAGGCCTTTAACAGACGATGCTCCCGCCGCCCGACTGAAAGCAAAGAAACAAAACACAAGAACAGCCAGCACCGCTCCTCTATGCAAGCTTCCTTTACAGTTCATGCAACCTCCGATCGAGACTGAAACGGCTTACCGGACGGATGACAATGACGAGGGAGGCCATCCACAATCCGATATCGAAAAAAAGCGCCTGATGCGGGGATAACGTAATTCCAGAACCAAAACAACCGCATTCAAAAATCGGCAGCTTCAGAAAAAGGCTGCGCGCGAGAAGCGCAACGAAAATCGCGAGCATCGCCGCAATTCCGCCTGCACTTGCACGCGTCAAAAATCCAAGCACCAAAAATGTCCCTAAAATGAGTTCCGCCCAGGGAAAAACATGGGCGATAAACGGAATTAAAGAGGGGGTAACCGCGCGATACCCTTCAATCACGGCCGCAAAATTTTCGATCGGGACGGTGAGTTTTCCCCACCCGGAATAGATAAATACGGCTCCCACAAAAACTCTCATGAGAAGCGAAATAAAAGACACCTAACCCTCGGCCGGCGAATCGGACTTTGTTTTCTGAAGTTCTTCTAAAATAAAGGCTCTTCCCTGTGTCTTGAGCTGCAGCGCACCGACAAATTGCCGATCGTTAATCAAAAAAGTGGGGGTGGATCGAATGCCGATTTTCTCCGCCGCAGACTGATCGCGGCGTATTTCGGCCAAAGTCTTCGGGTTTTGAATGCACGGCTGCAGTTGGTGCATATTAAGACCGGCCTCGCGCGCATAACGAGCCAGCAAAGAAGGGACCTCCTTGGATTTGGTCCATGTCTCCTGTTCCGAAAACAACCGGTCGTGAAACTCCCAGAACTTACCCTGCTCCGCGGCGCACTCGGAAAAAAGAGCGGCCGTCAACGCCCACGGATGGGGCTGCTCAAGCGGATAATGGCGAAACTCGATCCGCAGGATGTCCGGAAATTCGTTTTCAATGGTTTGAAGCGCTTCGGCACCGACGCGGCAGGCGGGACACTGAAAATCACTGAAGTCTACGATATGAAAGGGGGCATCCAAAGGCCCTCTCACCTTTTGATTGCCCCGATCGGGCAGGTCATTTTTCCCCTGGATCAGCCGTGCCGAGAGCACCGCACCGACCAACACCAACACAACTGCAAATCCGGTCCAAAAATAACGCCTTCGAATATCCATCAAATCACAGTCTTATCCGGAATGGCAACGTCCTTTGGAATAATCACGACGCCTTCGCGAATGTAATAATTAGGGCCGTCTTCTTGTTCAATGCCTTTTACATTTTTGATTTTGACGTCTTGGCCGATCCGCGCGTTTTTGTCGATGATTGCATTTTCAATGGTCGTTCCCTCACCGATTCCAAGCGGTATTTCATTCGGGTCCGGCGATTCAAATTCAAAATAATCGTTTCCCATCATGACGGATCGTTTGATCGTCGCTTTCTTACTGACCACCGACCGCAACCCAATCACGGAATTCTCAACCTTTGCATGCCGGATGACGGAACCTTCCGAAATTAACGAATTATCAATGTGCGAATCCAAAATTTGAGACGGCGGCAGGAACCGGGGATGCGTAAAAATATTCCCCTTCGGAGAATGGAACCGAAATTTCGGATAAGGGCCCGTCAATTCCAGGTTGGCATTATAAAAGTTTCGGATGGTTCCGATGTCCCGCCAATAACCGCCGAACGAATACCCATAACTTTTGCATTCCCGAATTGCCCTTGGAATCAACTCCTTGCCGAAATCCGCCTCTGATCCTTTCAAAAGTTCTATTAACACGGCGGCTTTAAATAAATAAACGCCCATAGAAGCATAGTACCGTCCTTCTCCGTCGGCTTCAAAACCTTGCCGCTCTTCTTTGGTTGCAGGTTTTTCCCGGAAATTCGGAATCCTCCCGTCTGCTTCCATTTTTAATACGCCAAATTCATGCGTTTCTTGTTCGGAAACCAAAATGGTAGACAACGTCACATCCGCTCTTTTCTCGTGATGATGCTGAAGCACGTCTTGATAATCCATCCGGTAGAGATGATCCCCCGACAACACAAACACATCGTCATCGGGTTTGAGGTGGTAATGCGAAAGATGGCACCTGACCGCATCCGCAGTCCCTTGAAACCAACGCGTGCTCGAAAGGGTTTGTTCGGCAGCCAGCAACGTCACCGCGGCACGGCTGAAATAATCGAACTTGTAAGTATTGTGGATGTGATTGTTGAGAGAGGCAGAATTGAACTGAGTGAGAACAAAAATCTGCTTTACGCCGGAATGAAGTGAATTCGAAATGGGAATATCGACCAGCCGGTAGCGTCCCCCGATCGGAACTGCCGGTTTAGAACGATAGAGCGTTAAAGGAAAGAGCCTCCGGCCTTGACCTCCGCCTAAAATGATCGCAATGACACTCATTGAAGAGGCTCATAGCTCATGCGGTGATTCCCAAATAAACAGATACAAAACTTATGCTTTTTTCAAAATGGGAAGTCCGGTCTTGGAATTTTCGCCAACGGCGTAACCCGGAGGAAGGCTGTCAATCGCGCCCTCTTTAACTTCACCTGCAAAATAATAAATTCTTTGTTTCCTTCCGCCTCTTAAAGTCACCTCTTTGGAGTGTAAATAAAAGGTTCTTCCGCTTTTCTTGCTGGTTGCGCTGAATGCCATAAAGAACTCCTTTCTCTATCTTTAGGTGAAAACTTACCAAAAAAAAGGTGATCGGTCAACCATAAGATGACCCCATCAGATAAACTTAGTATAAATGCCGGCCGCCGTCAACCCGGATACATTCTCCAGTTACAAAGTCTGTCTCTACCAGAAACAGGACCGCTTTTGCTATCTCCTGGGCTCCTCCCCACCGTTTTAAGGGAGTGGCACGCACAACTTCTTCAGCTTCCTTTTCTCCTAATCCTTTTGCCGGAGCCAAGATGGGGCCG
>JACQQT010000048.1 GCA_016206815.1 Candidatus Omnitrophota bacterium
ACGATTATGACTCGGATCAGGAAGTCGATGTGACTTACAAAGTGACGCCGGACACCGCTTTTGAGAACGTGACCTCCCTGTCGGAAGTGATGGTCGGTGATTCCGTAGACATTGACTATTCAGTGGAAAACGGGGAAAAGGTAGCGGTTGCAATTACGGTGGAGAAACCTTTCGGTGAAGATGAGGATACGGCGATCGATTTAGGCGGCGGAGCAGAAGAACAACCGCTGTCGGAAAATGCGCCGCAGTAAGCCGTTGGGTAGCAGTTCACGGAAATCTTTCAAGGCAACCATTTCATGAAAAAGGGGGCAGGTCTCGCGACCTGTCCCCTTTTTACTTTTTAAGCGCCTGCGGAGTTTTTGTTTCAATGTGAGACGGCGGACCCAGAGGATTTTAGAATATGGAAACAAACTACCTGTCGGACATCGGTCTTTTGGCGAGTTTTGCGCTGCCGCTTTTTAACCTGCCTTTGATTTTTCGGATGATGAAGCGTCAATCATCCGAAGACATCAGTCTCATCTGGGTATTGGGTGTTTGGATTTGTATTCTTCTGATGACGCCCGTGGCTTTGACCTCAAAGGATTTGGCGTTTAGAGTATTTGGAGTGATGAACATCACCTTTTTTACGGCCGTGGTTTTTTCCACATTAAAATACCGTTTTGTGAAAAGGAAATGAAGGCGCGAATCAATCAAACCACTAGGATTTTTGCGGGCGCGAAGCCGTTGAATCCCGGAACGGCGCTTGCCGAAGAATAAGCCCCGATATTTTTAGCGTAGACGACACTTCCCACGTCAAGCTCAGGAAGCTCCTCACTTAATGAAATGGTATCGAACGAATCGCACGTCGGGCCTGCGACCGTGGAGAGAAATCTCTGGCCCCGGCGGAGCGTTTTGAGTTCGTATTTGCAATGGTCAAAGACAATCCCTGAGAAATCCGCGTAAATTCCGTCGTTGAGGTAATAGTAGTTTTTATTGTTGCGGAACGTTCTGCCGATCACCTGGGTAATCAACACACCGGCCGGCCCTACCAAAAAACGGCCGGGCTCGGCAATAAATTTTATTTTTTTGTCAAACAAACGGCTCAATTCCGAATGAATCGTACGCGCCATGGTTTCAAAAATGGCATGTTTGTCTTGATCGGCATGCCGAATCGGAAAGCCGCCGCCGATATCCAAAATACTCAAACTCAAGCCCTCTTCTTTGGCTTCCTTAAAGATAGCAGCCGATACTTCCAGCGCGTGAATATAGTTTTCCACGTTGACACACTGGCTGCCGACGTGAAAACTCACGCCTTCCGGGGAAAGGCCCAAAGCTTTTGCTTTTCTGAGCAGGAAGACCGCATGTTCCGGATCTGCTCCGAACTTAAGGGAGAGCTCTACGATGCTTCCCGCATTTTCAACTTTGATTCTCACGATGACGCGGGCTCCCGGGGCGTGTTTTGCGATTTTGTAAAGCTCAGGCTCGTTGTCGAATGTCATGAGCGTAACGTGCCGCTTGCGCGCCGCCTGAATGTCTTCGATCGATTTAATCGTATTTGCGAAAATAATTTTTTGGGGGGACACCCCCAAGTTAAGGACGGTGTTCATTTCGGAGGCGCTGGCAACGTCAAAGTGTGCACCCAGCCGCTGGAACGTTTTGACGACTTCCGGATGCGGGTTTGCCTTAATGGCGTAATAGGGCGTTATGTTTGGCAGAAAGGCACGGAAACGCCTGTACTGCTTCTCAAGCATATTTTTCCGGATCAGCATGATCGGGGAAGGATGCTTTTTCAGCGTCTGGCGGATCAAGTTCTCGACGGCGCTACCGTTGGGACTAAACTCTGATCTCTTCATAAGAGTCAGATCGAATGGCCTCCACTTGGGTCGGGGAAATTAGAAATGTGGTGAACTGCCAGACATCCTCTTCCTTCGGCATTTGATAACCATAATCAAGGAAGAGGTTTTTTCGGTCTTTGAGGGGAGTCCAATCAACGGCTTCCGACAGGAAGGGACCGAGATAGGGTTTCGCAATTTTTAAAATGTATTCGTGCGGCAAATCATCCGGCACGCACACCCCTTCATTCGGATGACTCAGGATCCAGGTTGCCGCCGCTACCGCGGAAATAGCGACCTGGAGGGTGGTTGCATTTTGACGGGGGACCAGCTTTCGCGTTTCTTCGATGTCCAGCAGGCTGCCGATCCACCACGAATTGAAATCATGCCCCATGAGCAAACAACCCAGCTCATCGCGTCCGCTTACGATTTCATCATTCAAAATCCGTTGTTTTGGCTGGATGACAAACTGCCGCATCTCAAGCTCGCGAATCGAATTGATCGCAGCATCCGCCGGGCAGTATGCATAGTGGACCGTCGGGCGGTAAACCGCCTTGCCGTTCCCCCATATGGTTAAGTGATCAGAAATCGAGAACGCTTCTCCGTGGCGGATTACCATTCCAGTGATTTCACCGCACGGCACCCAGGACCTGACCCAAGTTTTCATCCCCTTTGACCGCAAACAAATCTGATTTTTGGGGCCTTCTTTGTGGAACATTGCTCCCTTGGGAACGTACCGTTCGTGGGTTCCCCAGCCGAGCTCTGCAGGCGCTACGCCTTCTTCGTAAAGGCCCGCGATGCTCCAGGTATTGACAAATTCATTCACTTCCTTTGGTTTGCTTGTGATTTGAGTATCCCGTTCGCTGATGTGGATGGTTTTGATGCCTTCAAGTTGAGCCAATTTTGCGAAATTTTGTTCTTTGAGGAACCGCTCCAAGTCTTTCTTGCGCGGGTCGTTTGGTTTGGTTTCCAAGATTTTCTTCGCGATATCTTCGAGGGCTTGCTTTGTGAAGTGAGAAACAAGACCTGGATTTGCTCCGTGGTCCACGACCGCAGTGGCTCCTTTTTGATTGCTCCATTGGGAGATCATTTTGCGCATCGCCATGTGGCGGGCATATAAGGTGAGTTCTCTGGGATCCTGTCCATGAATGCCGGAGTAGGCCTGCCACAACTCGACGGAAGTATTCATGTAGTGAACACCGTTGTCATGGCTCCACTCGAGCATCACACAACAGTCAATATCCCAGGCAAGGTCAATAATGAGGTCACCTTTTTGAACGTATTGTTTCAGAAGGGCGGGGTAGCTTTCTTTGGTGATTTTATCGAATACGTAGCGGACACCTTGATCGAGGGCCTCTTTGACGCGGTGACGGTTGTCGACGAAATCCATAATGGTGACGTTTTGAGGAGGGCAGCCAATCAGCTTCAAAATCAGAGGAATCGCGCATTGGGAAACAGACCCGCATCCAATCACTAAAATTTTTCCTTTGAACTCCATAGGCCCCCGTTTTTTTCAACCGGTAAAAAACTTATCAACAGCATTTTAACAGATTTATTTTTGATGGCAAAGAAAATAATCGAAAAAATGAAAAAAGTTGCCCTTCGTATTTCGGCAAATCGTGAGGAACCGTGAGCCAAATTTGTTTTTGTCGGAATGATTTTCAGGTCTTTGTTTTTTTCGCAGCTTTTCTCCAGAAAAGTTCTAAAGATGCGATTCTTTTTAACTGTTATTTGAGGTTTCAGTTGTTTCCGCTTCAGAGAAATGGAATAATGATCGTTACATACACTAAAATGGAAAATTCGCGACCTCCCCTCTACATCAATTGGCGAAACCTGGTTTTCTTTGCAGGGACGTTTCTCGTTTCTGTAATCGGTGTCCCCATCTATATTTATAGAAACGGGCTTGTCCCGTTTGAGATTGCGCTTTTTGCCTTCTTAGCAACCGCAACCGGGATGGCAATCACGGTAGGTTATCATCGCCTGTTCGCTCACCGTACGTTTAAAGCCAATCCCGTCGTCATCTTTCTCAGCCTGTTTTTTGGCGCCGCCGCTTTTGAAGAATCGGTTTTCCAGTGGGCTTCTCAACATCGGGATCATCACCGCTACGTGGATACGGAGCGCGACCCCTACAATATCAAGCAGGGGTTTTTCTACGCTCATATCGGCTGGATTTTATTTCGGAATCACACGATTGATTATCGGAATGTCAAAGATCTGGAACAGAACAAACTCATCATGCACCAGCACCGGCATTATATCCTGTGGGCCGTTACGGCAAGCGTTTTGCTGCCGCTTGCAATCGGTGCTTTCTCAGGACATTTGCTCGGCGCATTTTTGATCGGCGTCGTTGGTCGAATTACCTTTGTCCATCACGGCACTTTTTTTATTAATTCCGTGTGCCACTATTTCGGAAAATCCACTTACGATGTTCACGTATCGGCAAAGGATCATTGGCTGGTTGCTTTGCTGACCAATGGGGAAGGCTACCATAGCTTTCATCACCGGTTTCCGTCGGATTACCGGAACGGCGTCCGCTGGTATCATTGGGATCCCAGCAAATGGGCCATTTGGCTCTTGGCGCGCATTGGCTTGACGCGGGATTTAAAGCGCGTCTCAAAGTTTCACATTCTTGCGGCAAGGTTAGTGGCCGAGAAAGAGTCGGTTGAACTTCATCTTGAAAGAGAGCCGCATGCTTTTCGCGCCATGACCTTAGAAAATCTCAAGGTTCGTTACGAACAGTTAAAAACAGCACTGCACAATTGGGAGTCACACGTTCGGGAATACACACAGCTGTATTCGGAGATTTCCAATAAATCAGATGCTCTCCTCCAATCTGCGCTTCACAGAGTCCGAGCGGCACAAGAGCAATTCCTGAACGTTCGTGATCAATGGCGGCAGTTTGCTCACGAGCTTCCTTTACCGCTTTCCTTCAGTTAACCTACGTATCTTCCAGCCACTGAAACCAGCTTCACAAGTCCTGTCATCCTGAGGCCGTCAGGCCGAAGGATCTGCGGCTCATAGATTCTTCGGCTTCGCCTCAGAATGACAACCGTCTTTTGTGGGACGCACCCACTGCAACATCGGAGGTTGATTTTTGTTTTCCGGGCGTGTATACTCCTGCTATCCAAATGGAAGTAATTTCCATTTAGATCATTCAGAACATGACGCCCTATTTAGAGATCTTAAGAGAAGGAAGCTTCAAA
>JACQQT010000044.1 GCA_016206815.1 Candidatus Omnitrophota bacterium
CGTGATAAAAGACAGCGTAAAACAAGCATAGCCGAAGAAGGCCGATAGAATGTGAATCAAAAAATAATGGTTATGAAAATGCTTCAACAAAGCATCATTCACCGGAAAAGGAAAGAAGGCGGGAACCAAAAAAAGAACCAAAACCGGCGTTAAAATCAAACCGAAAGTCTCTCCTTTCAATTGACGCAATAAAATCAAATAAACAAACGCGAGCGACCAGGCAAAAAAACCGGAGGCCTCGCCCACCGTGGCAACCGGAAGATGAAAATCGGAAGGCATGCCCGGCACCGAGGTCAGTGTCTGGACGAAAATCAAAAGCGTATGCGTCAAAAATCCCAGTTCGATCAAGCGCCCGGCCCAAGAAAAACGGCGGTTTTCCGTACGGAAAAATCCTCTCATAAAAAACAAGAAAGCGATTCCGTAAAACACAACGACAACGGTCAGTAAAAAAATAGCGAAGTCCATATTGCGGGTGTTTTCTTAAACCTTTATTCCTAATGTTTGGAATTCAGACCGGATGAACTTTTTAAAATATTGTTTCCGCTCTTGCATTGAATTTAACTTGCCTTTTGTTTTTTTGCGCTCACGGCCGAGGCGTTTTGCAAGCTGGGCATATTCCCTGCCAAACTGCTTTTCTAATTTCTGCCTCAATATCTTGGATAAAAGCGGGCTTGCCCCGCCTGTTGAAATCGCGATCTGAAGCGGCCCCCGCCGGAGGACCGAGGGGACGATAAACGTGCAATGTTTCGGGTCGTCCACCACGTTCACCAACACACCGTCTCGAACGCACCTTTCATAGACCGTACGATTAAACACCGAATCCGAGGTCGCGGCTGTGACCAACATCACGCCCTTAAACGTTTTGGGGATGCTGCTTTTCCGTTGAATCCGAATTCGGTTTCGTTTCGCGAAATGAAGGAATGGTTCCGAAAAATCGCGGCTTGCGGCCGTCAATTTCGCTCCCGTTTGAACCAAACTGCGGGCTTTCCTCAGCGCGATTTCTCCGCCGCCGAAGAGAATTACTTTTTTGGCTTTCAAATTTAAAAAAGCGGGATAATAAATCATGTCAATCTGAGATGATGCCTTTCCAAGAATTCCTCAAATTCATTCTCAAGCACAAACTTGGGAATCACCCGCAAACCGGTGATTTCGTGCACTGCCTGAATCGTTTCCTGATTCACCGGGTCCACCATGGCCAATTCCAGCGACTCACCGGTCAACGAAAGCGGCACGACGCGATGGTCCCGGATGAACTCCTCCTCCAGCACACGAGCCAAATCTTCAGAAAGCGTGTGATGTTTTAAGCTCATGTAGTGGACGCTCAGCTTTTCTTCAAGAAACCGGCCGACGTCTTCCGTCGCAACCACTTTCATCCGAATCAAAACTTGACCGATTTTTTCTCCCGTTTCAATATGGCGGCGGAGCGCCTGATTTAACTCGCCTTCGGTAATTAGGCCGACCTCCAAAAGCATCTGTCCCAAAGGTTTGTTCCCTTTCCTTTCTTCCCCTTTGGGAGACAGGATTTTCGCGGATTCTTCCAGTGATTCAACCGGTTTTGCCCGGCGATCTTTCAAATAATGGCTCCCGGGCTGCGTCTTTAAATAAGATTTTACTTCCGCGGCATCCCGGGCAATTTCTCCCATATTCCGGTAAGGCCTGCTCTCGTTGGTCACGGCTGCGATGGAAAGACTCATCAACGGAAACTCAACGGGCACCCCGTTTCGATTTTTGACAAGCACCGACTTGCGCTTCCGATCCATCTCCTCATAGTAAGTCGGAATAATGCGGTCAAATTCCTGCAGGCATTCCTGTGCGAATTGAGTTTCCGATTCAAGATCCAATACCACGATAAAATCGTCCCCTCCGATATGGCCGATAAAACTCCCCCGGCCTGCCCCGACTTTCTCAAGACTCTTCGCGATCAACTGAGCCAGATGCCGGATAATGCCGTCTCCCCGATCAAAACCGTACCGGTCGTTAAACGCCTTGAAATGATTGATATCCAGATAACAAACCGAGAAGAATTCATTCCGCTCCAAGCGCTTTTGGATGTTTGCTTCGATCGCAATACTGCCCGGAAGACCCGTCAGCGGATTGGCCTGAAGCCGTTCCCGAACGCGCGCCAGGTTCAGATTGATTCGAAGCTGAAGCGAGAAAGCATCGAAAGGTTTGATTAAGAAGTCATCAAAACCGCGATCTTGGCTGAGAACCAGCTGGCGCAGTTCGTTTTCTTCCGCCATAAAAATAACGGGGATGCTTAAACCCATCAGACTGTGTTTGATCTTCAAAGGCAGATCGATACCGTCAACTGCCTCCATCGAAGAACCGATCAACACGATGTCAAACCGAACTTTTTGGACGAGCCGGATGGCCTCATCGCTGTGAGTTGCCGAATAAACGTCGTAATTCCGGGCCCTCAGCCGTGTTTCAACGAGAGCCATCGTTGCAGTATCTTTTTCCGCTACCAACACCTTTAAAGACATCGGGTTTAAAAGCTCTCCTTCGCGCTTGGAAATTTTTTCCCGACGACATCCCGCCGGTACCGTGCAAGCGCTCTCCGAACGACTCTAGAAATTTGGGCGTAGCGCCGCACAAATCTGGGCTGGATGGCTGAGTCAAACCCCAGCAAGTCATGAAGCACCAGTATTTGCCCGTCCGTATCGGGACCGGCTCCGATCCCAATGGTCGGAACGCGAACTGAGCGCGTGATCCGCTTTCCTAAAACCTTTGGGACACATTCCAATACCATCGCAAATACGCCGGCCTCTTCAAGCGATCTCGCATCTTCTAAAATCCGGCCGGCATCGACTTGCGTTTTTCCCTGCACCCGATAACCGCCCAACTGACCGGCGGTCTGCGGCGTCATGCCGAGATGGCCCATGACCGGAATTCCAGAACGAACCAATGCCTTCACCTGCGCAAGAATCGGTTTCCCGCCCTCCAATTTGACGGCGTGGGCGTTTGCTTCTTTTAAGAATCGCCTCGCATTCCTAAGCGCCGATTCCACTCCTTGATAGGAACCGAAAGGCATATCCGCTACAATGAGTGCGTGTTTCGCCGCACGGCTGACTGCTTTTGCGTGATGGATCATCTCCCGCATGGAAACCGGCAACGTTGATTCATAGCCCAAACAAACCATCCCCACCGAATCCCCCACCAAAACGATATCGATATCGGCTTCGTCCACCAGCTTGGCAAACGGAAAATCATACGCCGTGAGCGCGGTAATTTTGCGCTTCTCTTTCAGCTTGCGGTTCAAAATATCTTTTACCGTGATGCGGCTCATCGTTACTTTTTCTGCTGAATGGCGAGAGCGGTCACTAAATTTTCCATGAGGGTCATCACGGTCAGAGGACCTACACCGCCCGGAACCGGCGTGATGAAAGCCGCCCGTTTCCTGGCGGTTTCGAATTCGACATCTCCGACGGTTTTCCCTTCCACTCGATTAATGCCCACATCGATAACAATCGCACCTTCCTTGACCCACGCGCCGGGAATGAGCGCGGGTTTACCCGCCGATACGACCAAGATATCTGCGCGCCGAACATGTGATTCAAGCGTCCCGGATTTAAATGTCCCGGTATGACAAATCATGCTGGTTACTTTTTTCCCGATCAAAAGTAAAAAAGCCGGGAGCCCGACGACCTTGCTGGATCCGATCACCACGCCTTCTTTTCCGTAAAGATCGACTCCCGTTTCTTCAATGAGTCTGAGGCAAGCCCTGGCCGTACAGGGAGCGAGTCCTTCTTTATTCATTAATAGGCGTCCTAAGTTGCGCGCGGTAACCGCCTCAACGTCTTTGTCCGGATGAATGGCGTCTAAAACGCGGTCTGTGCGGAATGATTTCGGAAGCGGCATCTGGACAATGATGCCGTGAACGCGGGGATCCCGATTGGCCCGCTCAATTTCCCCGATCAAGTCCTGCTCCGTCGCATTGGGGCCCAAAGAGGTAGTCTCATGTTTCGCGCCGACGGATTCGGCGGCGCGTCTTTGGGACTTGAGATAGAGTTCTGAGGCGTGATCTTCTCCCACCTGGATGGCGCGAAGGGCCGGCACCGTTCCAAGCTTTTGCGAATACACTTCGATTTGCTTTTGAATTTCGCTTCGAAGCTTTTCGGCTATTTTTTTACCTTCCAGAAGTTTCGCTTCCATCACACGTTCCATACGTTAATCAAACTTGGCTTTTGAATGCCTTTCTTTTAATTTTGTAATCGCTTCCTCACAATGAGCGCGCTCTTTTTCATCTTTCATGTAAACCGCGTTGATATGCGCCGTCGCAAGCGCGCCCTCAAAAGCGCCGCCCAAGAGTCCGCTCGCGACCACAAGATCATTGCGGATAGAGCCCTTCGCGCAAGAATCGATGCTGCTTAAAAATTCCTTTGCCATGACAATCAGCATGGCGAGATCGGCCTGGAGCCGGAACGAATTTTTAAGCGCCGCTTCAATTTTTCCATGAGTTTTTGCGGGATCTTGAATTTTTTTCGCCTCGGAATAAGAGGATATGACCTCCTGATAAACCTTGGGATCCAAATCAATCACGTCAGAGGCATTTTGATGCATGCGTTCCAGGGTTTCGATCACCTTGTTTAAGTTTTCTTTTTTCTCCCCCGTTTGCTTCTTGATGGAAATGCGGGCCACCATCAGCATCAGCCCAATTCCCAAAGCAGCCACCAAAGCAGACGTGCCCCCGCCGCCCGGAATGGGTTCGTCGGTTGAGAGTTTTTGCAGGTATTCTTTTATGGAACTATCGATATACATGTAGAGAAAAATAAGGCGGGATGAGGTGTCCCGCTTTACTCCTAAGGGATTGATTTTAAAGGAGATAGTATAATTCAGACACGAGAAAGTGTCAAGGAAAGTGTGTGAGTTTCCTTACAAAAAAAGGGGACAGGCCTAGGCCTGTCCCCTATTTTAACCTCTTAAGAACAGCCGATCGAATTGCCGCAATTCAAGCATTTATAACAAGCTCCGCTGCGGACGGTCAGATGACCGCACAAGTTACACATC
>JACQQT010000045.1 GCA_016206815.1 Candidatus Omnitrophota bacterium
ATAATCGTAGGGCAACGTCAAAGTTGCCCACGATTAGTGCTGGCGCATTGGCGCCTGCAAAAGGCGCGCAGTGCAAAATCCAAATCTGTGGCGTCATTGAGTATGTATATCGGCAGGATACAGAAAAGCTTTATTAATAATACTGTAAATTATACTTATGTAACTACTTCTTTTATAGTATGTTACTGAAAATATATGAAAAACTTAGCTATCTTGTTTCACGTGAAACGGTATCAAGTCTCATAATATAAACCAGCAAAACAGACACATCACAGCCGGAGAGCCCGGGAATGCGGGACGCCTGCCCAATTGAAGCCGGCCGGATCTTGGCTAACTTTTCACGAGCCTCCCGGCTTAGGCCGCGAATGGCCGTGTAGTCGATTTCCTGCGGGATTCTCCGCTTCTCGAGCTTCTTAAACCTTTCCACCTCGAAAAGCTGTCTGCGGATATAGCCCTCATACTTGACGTCCCATTCTATCTTTCTGAGTGAGCTTTCATCAATATTTGATAGTTCTATATTATGTTTTATCAATGTATTAACACTTGATTCTGTTCTTCTCAAAATTTTGTGGAGAGAAGCATTCTTTACTTTTGTGTTCCGAAGTTCATCGATAATCCCATCAATCACTTTCTTTTTTTCCGTCATCCGGCCAAACACCTCGGGAGAAATCAGCCCAAATTGATATCCGTAGGCCATCAGACGTTCATCTGCGTTGTCCTGGCGAAGCAGAAGGCGAAACTCTGCCCGTGAGGTAAAAAGCCGGTAGGGTTCGTTCGTCCCGCGCGTTACCAGGTCGTCAATCAAAACGCCGATATAGGCTTCCGAACGATCGAGCGCGAAGGGCGGTTGTTTTTGAAGTTTTCGAATGACATTCAGGCCTGCCATCAATCCTTGTGCGGCGGCTTCTTCATAGCCGGACGTGCAATTGACTTGGCCCGCAAAAAATAAATTTTCAACTAGCTTTGTCTCAAGCGAGTGCTTCAACTGAGTGGGCGGCATGCAATCGTATTCGATGGCGTATCCGAATCGCATCAACTCGGCATGCTCAAGGCCGGGAATCGTATGGACCATTTCAATCTGAACATCCTGCGGAAGACTGGTGGAAAGGCCGTTGACGTAAAACTCTTCGGAGTTTCTGCCTTCCGGTTCGAGATAAATTTGATGGCGCTCTTTGTCCGCAAATTTCACCACTTTGTCTTCAATGGAAGGGCAGTAGCGAGGCCCGATCCCTTCAATGCGCCCCGCATACAGGGGCGAGCGGTGTAAATTTTTCCGGATGATATCGTGTGTTTTTTGATTCGTGTACGTCAACCAGCACGACATTTGTTCAAGATTGAGTTTTGCGGTACGGAAGGAAAACGGTTCCGGCGGCCGGTCGCCAAGCTGTTCTTCGCAAACCGAAAAATCGATGGTGTTTTTTCTCAAACGGCACGGGGTTCCGGTTTTAAACCGAACCACTTCAAAGCCGTGTTTTTTCAGCGAATCCGAAAACCCCAGGGAAGGGGGATCGCCCCCGCGGCCGCCGGGGTAATTCACATCCCCTACGTGAATCAACCCTCGCATAAAAGTCCCGGTCGTCACGATGATTGCTTCACCGTAATATTCAATTCCCGTCAGCGCGCGGATTCCGACGGCCTTGCCGCTTTTCACCAGCAATTCCACCGCCTGATCCTGCTTGAGATCGATATTGGGTTCGCTCTCCACGACGCGTTTCATGTAACGCTGATAATCTTTTTTGTCTGCCTGCGCACGGGGAGCCCACACCGCAGGGCCTTTGGATTTGTTTAACATGCGGAATTGAAGAGCGGTGTGATCAATGGCAAGGCCCATTTCGCCGCCCAGCGCATCGATTTCGCGGACCACATGCCCTTTGGCCAGTCCGCCGATGGCAGGATTGCAGGACATCTGGCAAATGGAATCTGAGTTCATCGTCATGAACAAAACTTGAAAACCGGCGCGGGCGACGGAAAGCGCGGCTTCGGTCCCGGCATGGCCGGCACCGATGACAATCGCGTCATATTTTTTGTCGTGAATCATAAATTAGCGTAAAGCGCGCGGCATTCCGTCATTGCGAGAAACGCAAGATTCGTCATCGCGAGCCCCACGGAGTGGGGCGCGGCGATCTCAAAGCATTGAGATTGCTTCGGCTTTATTTGAGCCGTTGCCTCGCAATGACAAGCACCTTATGCTGCTTCGTGATGCGGGAGTGCTTTGCCTTTGATAAATAATTGATGGAAAATCGTCAGCATGTTGTTCAAAAACCAATAAAGCACGAGCCCGGAAGGAAGGCCGTAGAAAATA
>JACQQT010000046.1 GCA_016206815.1 Candidatus Omnitrophota bacterium
CAAAGAAACATTGCAAAAAGAGAATCACTTGACGGCGGATCCCGAGATTCCTCTCTTTGGATTTGTGGGACGGTTGGTGGATCAAAAAGGTTTGGATCTGTTGGTTCCGGCCGTTGAGGAAATGGCCAAAGCCAATTGGCAATTGGTCCTGCTGGGCACGGGTGACGATGAGTATCATCAAGCACTCCGGGTGCTTCAAACGAGGCATCCGAAACAGATCGGACTCAATATTACCTTCGATGAAAAGTTAGCCAAACGGGTTTATAGCGGCGTTGATATTTTCTTGCTGCCGTCGCGTTATGAGCCGTGCGGCCTAGGTCAAATGTTTGCGCTTCGTTTCGGAACGGTTCCGCTCGTCCGAGCAACGGGCGGTTTGGCGGACACCGTTCAGGAATTTGATCCAAAAACGGGTGAGGGAAATGGGTTTGTGTTCTCCCGCTATCAAACTGGCGATTTATGGACGGCGATGCGGCGGGCTGTAGCTGCTTATCGAGATCAAAAGGTGTGGACGAAACTAATGGGAAATGGAATGGCGTGTGATTTTTCGTGGACGCAATCCGCCCGCCGTTATGTGGCGCTGTATGAGCGCGCAGAAAGAAAACCAATCAAGGTATAGAGGTGTCGAGTGACGGATCGATTAAAAGTTGGATCGTACGAATTTCATTCGCGGTTGATCGTCGGAACGGGCAAGTACAGTTCGTTTGAGGTAATGGTGCGTGCCCATCAAGCTTCCGGTGCCGATTTAGTCACGGTCGCAATTGCCAGAGTGAAGCTCTCTTCGGTACCAGGTACAACGGTGCCAGGTTCACAGAACCCGGCACCGGCTGTAATAAATCAACCGGGCGAGAAAACAATGCTGGATTATATCGACCGCAACCGGTTTACCATTCTTCCGAATACCGCAGGGGCCTACACGGCCGAGGATGCGATTCGGATTGCGCGTTTGGCGAAAGCCGCCGGGATTGGCAGTTTAGTGAAACTAGAAGTTTTGGGAGACCCCAAAACGCTTCTTCCGGATGTCGTTGCGCTTCTTCAGGCCACTGAGGTTTTGGTGAAAGAAGGTTTCACGGTGATGCCTTACACAAATGACGACCCCATTATTGCGAAAAAGCTTGAAGATTTGGGCGCGGCTTGCGTGATGCCGCTTGCGGCGCCGATTGGTTCCGGCCGCGGGATTCAAAACCGGCTGAACATCAAATTCATCAAGGAAGCGGTTTCGGTTCCCGTGATTGTGGATGCCGGTGTGGGAACAGCATCGGACGCTTCCATTTGCATGGAGCTCGGAGCGGACGGTGTGTTGATGAATACCGCAATTGCGGGCGCGCAAGATCCGGTGTTGATGGCTGAAGCGATGAAAGAAGCGGTTACTTCGGGCCGAAAGGCTTTTTTGGCGGGCCGCATTCCGATGAAAGAATATGCTTCGGCCTCCAGCCCTCAAGAAGGTCTGAAGGTCTAAATGTATAAGATTTTGGTGTTACCCGGAGATGGGGTCGGCCGAGAAGTCGTTGGCGAAGCTGAAAAGGTGTTGAAAAAAGTTGCTTCGGTTGCGCACCTTGTGTTTGAAACAAAAGAAGCCGAAGTAGGCGGCGCTTCGATCGATCGAAACGGTGTTCCGATTACGGCTGATGTTTTGAAACAGGCAAAAGATTCCGACGCCGTTCTTTTGGGCGCCGTGGGCGGCCCGAAATGGGACCAGCTTGCTTATGCGGTGCGTCCTGAGCAAGCACTCCTCGCACTCAGGAAAGAGCTCGGACTCTACGCCAATTTAAGACCGGCGACGGTGGATCCCAGTTTAATTGATGTCTCCACGTTGAAACGCGAAATCGTGGAAGGAGTCGATATTCTGGTGGTCCGGGAATTGACCGGCGGAATTTACTTTGGAACACCGAAAGGAATTGAAAAAACTCGAGATGGTTCGGAGCGGGGTTTTAACACCGAAACTTATTCAACGCACGAGATCGAGCGGATTGCGCTGAAAGCGTTTGAACTGGCGCGGAAGAGACGGCGGAAAGTCGTGTCCGTCGACAAAGCGAATATTTTGGAATCCAGCGAACTCTGGCGCAGAGTCGTCTCCGGCATCGGGAAACGTTTTCCGGATGTCCAATTGTCCCATTTGTATGTGGACAATTGCGCGATGCAGCTCATTCGCAATCCCAAACAATTTGACGTGATTGTGACGACCAATATGTTCGGAGATATTTTAAGCGATGAAGCTGCCATGCTGACCGGTTCGATCGGCATGCTGCCTTCCGCAAGTTTGGGCGATACGCATGCCTTGTATGAACCGGTACACGGAAGCGCTCCCGATATTGCCGGCAAGGATCAGGCGAATCCCATTGCGACGATTCTTTCGGTGGCGATGATGCTTCGCTATACGTTTCAGCTGCATGATTTGGCCCTTGCCGTAGAAGCGGCGGTTCGGGGTGTGCTGAAAGAAGGTTTCAGGACGCAGGACCTTGCTGAGGATTCTAAACAAACAGTTCCTTGCAGCAAAATGGGTGATTTGATTGTAGAGAGGATCAAACATTGAAGAAAAAAACCAAATATAACGTTGCGATTGTGGGCGTGACCGGTGCCGTCGGCCAAGAAATGGTGAAAATTCTTGAGGAACGGAAATTTCCGGTTGCCAAGCTCCGGTTGTTGGCATCTTCCCGCTCAAAGGGAAAAGAAGTCAAATTTGAAAGCCAAAAAATTAAAATCGAAGAGCTCACGTTCCAAAAATCCGCCTTTGAAGGCGTTGATATTGTTTTGTCGAGTGCGGGAAGTTCGGTCAGCAAGCAATTTGCCCCTCAGGCGGTTCAAGCCGGAGCAGTCGTGATCGACAACACCAGCGCGTTTCGAATGGACCCGGAAGTGCCTTTGGTGATTCCTGAAATTAATGCAGGTGATATCGCCAAACACAAGGGGATGATCGCCAATCCCAATTGTTCTGCGATCATTATGCTGATGGCGATTGCACCGCTTTATAAGAAACGCAAAATCCGGCGTGTGATTTGCGCGACTTATCAGTCTGCAAGCGGCGCCGGCGCTAAAGCGATGCGGGAGCTTGAGACACAGACGAAAGACTTTTTAGAAGGGAAGCCCGTCCAGAAAGAAGCGTTTCCGTATCAGATTGCCTTCAACCTTTTTTCTCACAACAGTCCGGTTTCCGACAACGGTTACAACGAAGAAGAGTTGAAGGTGATCCAGGAGTCCATGAAAATTTTGCACGATGACAAAATCAAAATCGGGATTACCTGCATCCGTGTTCCTGTTTTCAGGGCGCATTCTCAAGCCATCGTGGTGGAGTTTGACCAAAAGCCGTCGCCTGAGGAAGCACGCAAAATTCTTTCCGAAGCACCCGGCGTTTGTGTGGTGGACGATCCCAAGAAGAATTATTTTCCGATGCCGATTGAAGCGAGCGGCAAAGACGGCGTTTTGGTGGGGCGGATTCGCAAAGATCTTTCCCATGAAAATGCCTTGGCCTTATTTGTGGCAGGCGACCAACTCCGCAAAGGCGCTGCCTTAAACGCCATCCAAATCGCTGAAGTTTTGGTTAAGTCTTGAACGGCATATCCAAATTGGGGGACACGAAAAAAATTTGAGATAAGCATAAATAAATGAATATCTTCGGAATTTGCATTGAACACCCCAATTTTTCTGCTATCATATTCTTCACATTCAGGGTTGTGGGCGTCCCCTAAGAAGCCGTCCCGCGGAAAGATCGGCCGTCACGGTAGACGATTTCCTTAATCGTTACCGTGCGGTACTTGATCGATGGAAATCAAGTGCAGAAACGATTTACCCTCCAAAACGGAGGGTTTTTTTATGTCTAAAAAAGCAAAGAAGAATATGGCAGGAGACCTTGTTGACCCAACCTTGATTGAACGCAGGATTTTTACGGTTCGCGGCTACAAGGTGATGCTGGATAGCGATCTGGCTCAACTCTACGGAGTTTCTACCAGCGCTTTGATTCAGGCTGTAAAGAGGAACCAAAAACGTTTCCCAGCTGATTTTACGTATCAGTTGACTAGAAAAGAACTTGCAATCTTGAGATCACAATTTGTGACCTCAAGTTGGGGTGGTAGAAGATACTTACCGTACGTGTTTACAGAGCATGGAGCCTTGATGGCCGCCAGCGTTTTAAATAGCAAAAGGGCGGTTGCGGTGAGTATCTATGTGATCCGCGCATTTATCCGTTTGCGAGAGACTTTTCTGGACAATCAAATTCTTCAATTCCGGCTCAAAGAAATTGAAGATTTGCTTCTGGAACATGACGCTACGCTTGAAGGAGTCCTTGAAAAACTCCGACTGCTTTTTCTATCCAAAAAGCCCGGCGCCATTGATTTCCAATCTGAGAATGGAAATTCCTGAGGAAATAAAAAAGTACACCTTCCAAAAGTTCAGGGTTAAAATACATACCTAAAACCTCATGCGCAAAATTAAACTCACGGTTGAATATGACGGCACGCATTTTTTTGGATTTCAAATCCAAAAAAGGGCAAGGACCGTCCAAAGCGAATTAGAATCCGCGCTCAAGAAACTTTTTCAGGAAAAGATCAAAGTAATTGGTGCCGGCCGCACGGATTCCGGCGTCCATGCCGAAGGTCAGGTTGCGCATTTTTCAACGACTAACGATGTGCTGCCGATTTTCAAAATCAGGCTGGGCCTGAATCGTTATCTTCCGGAAGATTTAGCAGTGATTGCAGCAGAAGAAGTTCCCCCTTCTTTTCACGCGCAGTTTAGCGCCAAGCGCAAGAGGTATGAGTATCGTGTTTTAAATTCCAAAGCCCGCCGGCCGATCGAACGTTTCCGCTCTTTTTATTTTCCGTATCCCTTGGATTTGGCGAAAATGAAACGCACAGCCCGGCTTCTTTCAGGCAAACACGATTTCCGCGCGTTTGAGGCCAGCGGAGGGCGCCGGAAGCATGCGGTTCGAATGATTCGCCGGCTTCAAGTCAAAAAAACGGGGAATATCATTTGTTTTACAGTCGAGGCGGATGGCTTTCTCTACAAGATGGTCCGGAGCATTGTGGGGACGCTCCTTGAAGTAGGGCAAAATCGGTTAAAATTAGCCGATTTTAAGCGGATGATCACCTTCAAAAACCGTCGATTAGTTGGCCCTACGGCTCCGCCTCAAGGTCTTACCCTAAAGCAGGTAATTTATCGGTAGGGGCGTATTGCAATACGCCCCGACGTGAATTTTATGTGAATTCTTTGACAAAAGGGAGGCGCTTCTGCTATACTTGCGCCTCTTTTCGCCTTAAGAGGCGATTTCCCCAAAGGATTATGTGATGAAAACCTATTTACCAAAATTAAGTGAAATTGAACGGAAATGCTTCTTGGTCGATGCCAACGGGCAGATTTTGGGCCGGCTGGCTACGCGATTGGCGACTATTCTGATGGGAAAGGACGAGCCTTTCTATACTCCCCATCTGGAATGCGGCGATCAAGTGATCGTGATTAATGCGAAAGGCATTCGCGTCACCGGACGGAAGGCAAAAGAGAAGATCTATCAACATTACAGCGGCTATCCCGGCGGAAGAAACACTTGCACCTTCGAAGAACTTCAGGCGGTAAAGCCGGAGCTGATTATTTCGGAAGCGGTTCGAAGGATGCTTCCCAAAAATAGACTTGCCGAAAAAATGTTAAAGCGTCTCCGCGTGTACGCGGGGCCGGAACATCGGCAGGCAGCACAAAAACCGGTTCCCATTCAAATTTAGAAAAGGCCACCATGGTTCATTCGGCAGCGAAAATCAATCCTTATTATGCGACCGGCAGGAGAAAAAGATCGGTGGCTCGCGTGTGGCTGGAAGACGGCGGCAAGGAATTTGTCGTGAACGGCCGGAAAGTCGAAGATTATTTCCCGCACGAGGTGCTTCGGATGGTGATTAATCAGCCATTTGAGAGTACCCAGTTGACCAGCCGTTTCGGTGTCAAAGTAGCCGTCAAAGGCGGTGGTTTGAGCGGACAAGCAGACGCCGTTCGCTTGGGAATCTCACGGGCACTTCTTGGGGTTGACCCAAATCTTCGGCCGCTTTTAAGAAAAGAAGGATTTCTGACCCGCGATCCGCGCAAAAAAGAAAGAAAAAAATACGGACGCAAAGGGGCGCGCCGCAGTTTTCAGTATACGAAGCGATAGTTTGTTCGTTTTTCTGATGAGAAGAATTTTGATTCGCAAATCGCTGGTCATTTCATTCCTCTTGATTCAATGCCTCGCGGGCACTGCATTTTTGTGTTCGGGGTGTGCTGCCTTTCTCGAAGATTACAACTATAATCCGGTCGGATCGAGTTTCCCAAGCAGTTCAAACAGTTACTAATGCGGAGTTTATTCTGCGATGGCCAAAAATCGGCGCTTCAAACCATTGATTTTATGGGTCGCGGCTGCTTGTGTGCTTTTAATCATCGCAGGACTTTCTTCGCTTCCTCTTCTGATTCAGTCTGATTATTTAGAGCAGCTGATCACTCAAACCGTCGAAAAGCAGCTTCGTTATCATTCTTCCTTCCAGCACCTTCGTCTTTCGTTTTTGCCTACCCCGGCTTTACATCTTGACCGGCTGGAACTTCAACCGATCGAGCAAGATTCCTCAGCGCCTCTGATCGTGTCTGAAGAAGCGGTCTTTCGACCTTCCATTTTCTCGATTCTTTTCGGGAAACCCGAGTTGGCGTACGTTCTGCTTCGCAATGCGGATCTTCACTACACGTGGCGCGATCCGAACAGCACTTTGGTGAAGACGGTTTCGTTGCGGGGAGCATCCGTTGAGCTGTGGAATGTTCGGGAGAACAAGCCCGTTCGTTTTAAAATCCGAGGCAAGTTTCTAAGTGATTCGGAAAACGTCAACTGGTCGGGGAAATTCCAGGCAGCGTCCAAAGATTTTCAGCTCAAGACACTTGTCTTGAAGACACAAGCGTCCATCGATGCGTTGGAACTTTCGAGATTAGCAGCTTGGTGGGGCGGTGAGCTGCCGATTCGTTTTCAATCAGGAACCTTGTCTTTTTCAGGTCAGCTTAACAAAGATGCGAGGACCACCAAGCTGGAAATAGACATTGCTTCAAAGATACAAAATTTGGTTTATCAAATTATTTCGAGGGCCGGCACAAGTCAAGCCGGTGATTATGAAGCTCGATTGCATGCTGACCTTGACCTTGCGGACGGGTCTTTATCGGTGAGCGAGGGCTCTTTGACGGCGCCTTTCGGGGGGCCGTTTGATTTGGAAACAAAGTTCAATCTGAAGAGCGGATCGATTGCCGAACTTTTAGTGAAAACCGAGGCATTGCATATCGAAATGCTTCCCCAATATATTCTTTCTGTGGAAGAAGTGCTGCCGGTGAACTTGGGCTTTTCCGGAGAAAGCCAGCTTGATTTTTTTCTGAAGGGAGACCCGGCGCTTTTGTTGATCAACTGGCGCATGAATTTGACCCAGGTGACGCTTTCTTATTCGAAGTATTTTTCGAAACCGACAGGCGTTCCCTTGGTGCTGGCTGCCGACATGAAATTAGCTGGGGGGCGTGTTCTTCGAGGCAGTTTTTCGGTTGATTTTGAACAGGCTGCTTTGAAGGGGTCTTTGGTCAACTTGGATTTGAAAACAGGAGATAGTGAATTCACGGTTTTGACCAACAAATTTGGAATAGAAGGCTGGCAGGCATACTTTCCGCCGATTCAGGCGTTTACGCTTTCCGGAGCGGTGAAAATTCTAGCAAGCCTGAAAGGCAATCTCAATCGGCTCAATCAGGCGGAAATTATGAGCAACGTAAGCCTGGATCACTTGCAAGCGGAAGCAGCCAATGGTGCTCAGGTGAAGGATTTAAACGGTTCCGTCGATTTTGGGCCCATGGATTCTGAAATCAAAAATGTTCGATTTGAACTTGGTGATACGTCTTTCTCTATCGAAGGAAAAATGCTGCGCCAGCCGGATCCGCGCTGGCTCGTCGGAATCCAAACTCCGAAACTGCCGGTCCGGGATTTTATTTCTCAGCTGCACAAGATATTCGAAGCGGTCCAATGGGAAGGTCCGCCGGTTGATTGGAGGGCCATTGAGAGCGCGGCCGCAGGTTTATTTTCTTCTCAAGAGGCTTTGGAGCAGTTGAGTACGCGCATTGCGATGGAAGCAGGGCGGGTCGTGATCCCCAACCTGAGTTTTGGCGTGTTTAATGGAGATGTTTCGGTCCGTGCGGCTTTGAATTATGCGAATCCCGCTCCCGTGACCACCATGGAGTTTGAGTTCAACCGTTTAAGTCTCGCCCGGCTACAGGCCAATCAAACAAAACCTCTGGTGGAAGGAAATTTTTTCGCGGTTGGCTCTTTGTCCTGTCAGGGCCCTTTTGACAGCGAATGGCCTGGCCGTCTTAAGGGCAGAGGTTCGATTTCCGTGACCAACGGGGAATTTCATACGCTTGACCTTCTGGGGAGTTTGGGAGAGATCGCCCAACTGGCGCCGCTCGGCCGGTTCAAATCAGGCACCACACGTTTCAATGACGTGAGGGGGGATTTTCAAGTCGGGGATCGGAAAATCGGAACGCAAAATACCTTGCTGGTATCCGACGACTTTCAGGTTGAGGGGGCCGGCGACCTTGGGTTTGACGGAAACCTGAATTTGAGGCTTTCGGTTTATTTGGCGCCGAGCCTAAGTCAGAAAATATCATCTCACCTTGGTGAAAATATGCGCTTAGGGCCTATTCCGATTTTAATCGTCGGGCCGATTGCAAGCCCTTCGATTCGTAAAGATCCCATGCTCATTCAAACTTTTCTGGAGAGTTTAGTCCAGCAGCAATTCTCTAAAATTTCGGCGAAACTGATGCCTTCCGGCCGCCGTGAAAATTCGCAAATGCCGACAGCGGAGGAGCAGGTTTCAGACAGGGCAAAGACACAGACCGAGACAAGCAAAGCTAAAAGTTTAGAACAAAGTCTCGTGGAAAGCGGATTTGGTTTGCTGGATCAATTTCTTTCTAAGAATAAGTCAGCTTCTTCCTGATTTTTAATTTTTTTAATGCGGCCGCGGCAGCTTGAGATTCTGCCTCTTGTTTCGTACTTCCAATTCCTTTCGCTTTTCGAACGCCTTTAATTTTGACCCACGCCATAAATAATTTTCGGTTCTTGTAAGGTTGTACCTGATAAACAGGAAGGGAACCGAACCTGCCTTGCGTAAATTCTTGGAGCGAGCTTTTTGGATTCGGATCAATGAGGAAAAGTTTTTTTTGGTCAAAATAAGGCACAAAACGTTTGAGTAGAAATTGCTCGACTGTTTTTCGGCCCCGGTCAAAGTAAAGGGCGGCCAATAATGCTTCGAAAACGTCGGCAAGGATTTTTTCCCGGGCTGAAGCCGTTATATTTTTTTGGTATTTTCCCAATCGAAGCTTTACGCCCAGTTCGATCGAGCGGGCAATTTTTGCCAAAAGTTTTTTGGATACGAGAATCGAACGCATCCGGCTCAGGAGCCCTTCGTTTGCTTTTGGGAATCGCCGGTAAAGTTCAGACGCTATAAATAGGTTCAAGATAGCATCCCCCAGGAATTCGAGACGCTGAAAATTGAGGAACGATTCAGGGGAGACGTTTTGTGACCCGGAATAAGAAGGGTGAGTGAGCGCCGTGATGAGTAACCCTTTGCGGCGAAAGCGCTTGTTGATAGAATGCCGAAGTTTTATCTTCTCCATGACTTAACGCAAACATAAGGCTAGGGTTTCCGAAAGTCAAGCCCAAATTTACATAACCTATTCATTTGACAATGGATAAGTCTAGAATTATAATACCCTTTTCATTTTCATTCCCTTCTAACCGCTGGTAGGATGCGTGTCTACGTGGACGTCTTTCTAAGCACCCTCGTGTGTTTAGAAAGTTTTTGTTTTTGAGCCCCGTTATCTAGGAGAATCTATGTTGAATTGCTCGATCATCGGTGCGACCAGTTTTACCGGAAATGAATTGATTCGGATCTTGGCACGGCACCCCCATGTGAAAATCAGTGCTCTGACGACGCGTTCCGAGGAACCCGCGTATGCGCGGGATCTGGTCCCGGCGCTCGGGAAAACGAATGACTTGGTGATTGAAAAGTTCAATTTTCAAAAAGTGGCCAAACGTTCCGACGTCGTATTTATGACTTTGCCGCACACGCTGGCCATGAAAACAGCGGGCGACTTTTATGATGAAGGCAAAATCGTGATCGATCTGTCTGCTGATTTCAGGCTGCACCGGCCGGCCCTGTATGAGCAATGGTATCAAGAACGCCACAGGCGAAAAGACCTGTTAAAAGATGCGGTCTACGGGCTTCCTGAAATTTATCGGGAACGGATTAAGCATGCCAATTTGATTGCGAATCCGGGCTGTTATCCGACGGGAGCTATCTTGGGGCTTTACCCTCTTTTGAGAAATGGGTTTGCGAAACTGGATTCGATTGTCGTTGATTCGAAATCCGGCACGAGCGGCGCAGGGAAAAAGCTGTCTCAAGAGAC
>JACQQT010000050.1 GCA_016206815.1 Candidatus Omnitrophota bacterium
ATCGAGCTGCTTTCCATCCGCCCTGCTTGCCGAGCGAAGCCGAAGTGCGCGAGTGAGTCCCGCCTCGCCGGGGCGGGATGAACGGTGCGGAGGCATCCATCCTGAGCCTTTCAGGGAGATGTACAAACCACAGATTGGATGAGATTGACTTTGAAAGTAACTGATTATATAGTGAGCACTACTAATGAATGAAAAAACGAAATCACAGAAGCCGTCCTTTGTCATTCGATTGCGGAATGCCATCCGCCGGAGGTTGCTGGCAGGCCTCCTCGTTGTGGTTCCGCTATGGCTCACTTATGTCGCGCTCCGCTTCTTCTTTAAAGCGCTCGACAGTTTCTTTGCGCCTTTGGTCCGCCGCTGGTTTGACGTCTCGATTCCCGGCCTCGGTTTTGTTTTGCTGATTGTTTTTATCTATCTGATCGGAATGATTACCGCCAATATTATCGGCCGCTCCTTGATTGGTTTTGGGGAGTCGATTTTAAACCGCATTCCTTTGGTGAAGAACATTTACCAAGGAACGAAGCAGTTGATCTCAATCATTTCGCTTTCAAAGACGTTGGGTTTCAAACGGGTCATCTTGGTTGAATATCCGCGTTCAAAGCTTTTCGCTGTTGGTTTTGTCACCAACACGATCACAGATAAAGCCAATCAAAATAAATTCGTAAGCGTTTTTATTCCAACGGTACCCAATCCGACTTCAGGTGTTTTTGAATTAGTTCCGGAGCGCGATGTGATTGAAACTAATTTGACGATTGAGGATGGAATCAAAATGGTCATATCGGGCGGTATGATTACTCCGGAGAATTTCAGAACCCGCCTGGCAGGACCCATTCCTCCCGCATGACCATTCTGCGCCGTTATTGTCTGCGCGAATTGCTTTCCCCATTTTTAATGTCGCTTTTCCTGGTGACATTCATCTTCATGGTCGGGAACCTTTTTGATTTGGCAGATTTGTTGGTGAATAAGGGAGTGAGTGTCTTCGACGTCCTGACACTGATTGTTTTGATGATCCCGAGTCTTCTCGGTTTTATTTTACCGACCGCAGCGTTGACCAGCGTGCTCCTGGTGTTTGGCAGTTTTGCTCAGAATAATGAAATTGTCGCCATGAAAGCAACCGGCATCAATCTCCTGCGGCTTTTGATTCCGGTGTTTGCGGTTGCTTTTTTGCTTAGTTTTTTTTCGCTTTTTCTGATTGATCAAATCCAGCCTCGCTCGGAATATCAATCCCGCCAGCTGATTCGGCAGCTGGTCGTGAAACGTCCCGCCGCTTACTTGGAGGCCGGGAGGTTTATCAAAGATTTTCAGGGTTATACCTTGTGGATCAATGAGATCAAAGGAAGCCGCCTGAAGGGAATCACTATTTTTCAATTTGAAGAGGGAAGGCCGACCCGGACCATTATCGCAGAATCCGGGGAGGTGGTCACCGCACCCGATCAACAGTCTCTGGCGCTTCAGCTTTACAATGGAACCAGCGACGAACCGAACCCTGATGATCCGTCGGTTTTGTATAAGTTAAATTTTAAAACGTTTTTGCTCTCCGACATTAAAATCGGCAGACAAAGAGGCGGTGTGGGGAAAAAGGAAAAAGAGATGACGATCGATGAGTTGGTCTATCAATTGGAACATAACGATGAAGCAAAGCGTAATTCCAAAAAAATGCGGGAAATCAAAGCGGAAATCCACAAGAAAATTTCGTTTTCTTTTGCGACGGTTGTTTTTGTCTTGATCGGACTTCCCACGGCGATTATCAGCCGCCGGGGGGAAATGGTGGTGAGCTTTACGGTTGCGATGGCCATCGTCGGGATTTATTACATTTTGTTTGTTTGGGGCAGGACGATGGCGATTCATGGACAGCTACCTCCCTGGCTTGCGCTTTGGTTTCCCAATATCCTCATGGTAGCGGTTTCTGCTTTTCTCTGCCGCCGCATGATTCGGTTGTAGGCTCTCAAAAGGGTCTATCCCTTCTCGATACAATTTGATATAATACCGACAAATCATTGATTCGTTCTTTTTCAGAACACCCGGTTGAATTGAGGGGTGGATTCTTAGAAGATGATCGCTCTCGTTGATTTCAGACGAGGGAGGAAAGTCCGAGCTCCACAGGGCAGGGTGCTTCGTAATTCGAAGGCTTGTTCATCCAAAGATGCACAAGACGGAAAGTGCCACAGAGAAAAGACAGCCCGTCGGTGTTTGACGGGCAATGGTGAAACGGCGGCACGTTTTGATCTCAATTGCTTGAGATCAAAAGTGCAGTCGTCACAACCTATTAATTTTAATAGGAAAGTGACGGCGGTGTAAGAGACCACCGGCTCCGAGGCGACGAGGAGCGCATGGCAAACCCCGCTTGGAGAAAGACCGAATAGCAGACAATTCGCTCGCCTTTAAAAGCATCGAGCGATGGGAATGGCCCGTTCCCGGTCCGCCAGATTCTTGGCGGACGTTCGTCTCGGGTTGGTCGCATGCGGCGGCTGCGCAAGCGCCGTCCCAGATAGATGATCATCACTGTTTTGGCAACAAAACGGACAGAACTCGGCTTATTCTAAGAATCCACCTTCTTTATTTATAGGCTTGACTTGGCCCTTGTTTTGGAGTATTGTTTTCCTACATTTCAAGAGAGGTTAACCTTTTAAACTGGCCCGAGAGGCTAGAAAAGGCAGAAGATGAAGACTATAATCTTAAAAAGAAAAAGAGGCTCACTTAACTGTGAGCTATTTTTTTACCCAGAAACTGGGACAAAATGATACAGACTAGGAGTTTTAAGGAAGATGAATCAAATTATCAGTTCTGAAGAAATGAATCGAGCCATTACGAGAATCGCGCACGAGATCCTTGAGAAAAATAAGGGCGCTTCTCGATTAGCACTTATTGGAATTCGTACCGGCGGTGCTTATTTGGCCAAACGGTTCCAAGATCAAATCCACGCCATCGAAAAGTGCGAAGTGCCGCTGGGGCTTTTGGATATCACGCTTTATCGGGATGATTTGACGGAGATCGGCCCCCAGCCCAACGTCGGTGAAACAGAAATCGATTTCGATGTGAGCAAAAAGAGAATTGTTCTGGTGGACGACGTCTTGTTTTCGGGCAGAACCATCCGATGCGCTTTGGATGCGTTGATTGATTTCGGCCGTCCGGAAGTCATCCAACTTGCGGTGTTGGTGGATCGGGGGCACCGAGAGCTTCCGATTAAGCCCGATTATGTCGGCAAGAATATCCCGACGGCTAAATCGGGAAGCGTGATCGTCAAGTTTGAGGAGCATGACGGCGAAGACGGTATTTATGTCAAGGAGAACGAATGAACCACGCCGCCTGGAAGCGGAAAGATTTGGTAGGGTTAAAAGACCTGAGCGCGGATGAGATTCGCCTGATGTTGAGCACTGCCAAGTCACTTCAGGAAATTTCGCTCAGACCGGTTAAGAAAGTTCCGACGTTGCGAGGCCGAACGGTAGCGAATTTATTCTTCGAGCCGAGCACGCGAACGCGTATTTCCTTTGAACTGGCTGAGAAACGACTGAGCGCTGATACGATCAACTTTACGGGTTCGGTATCCAGCACCGTCAAAGGTGAAACCTTGAAAGACACGGTTCGTAATATCGAATCTTTAAAAGTTGAAATTATTGTCATCAGGCATCCTGCTTCAGGCGCTCCCCATGCTTTGGCAGAATCACTTCCCGTGAGTGTGGTCAACGCCGGAGACGGGATTAACGAACATCCGACGCAAGCGCTTTTGGATATGTTCACGATTCAGGAGAAAAAAGGAACGCTTGCAAATATCAAAGTGGCATTTATCGGTGACATCCTTCATAGCCGTGTCGCGCGTTCCAACATCTGGGGATTGACCAAGATGGGAGCCAAGGTAGTCGTTTGCGGACCGAAAACACTTCTGCCCCCCAAAGTAGAATCCTTAGGCGTTTCAGCGACAACGGATTTGGGAACGGCGATTAAAGATGCGGATGTGATCAATCTGCTCAGAATCCAAACCGAGCGGCAAAGCGAGTGTTTTTTCCCGAGCATCCGTGAGTACGCCAATTCCTATCAGATCAACCGGGAAGTCTTGCAGCATGCAAAACCCGATGTCTTAATCATGCATCCCGGGCCGGTCAATCGGGGAATCGAGCTGGCCAGCGATGTGATGGACGGGCCTTATTCGGTGATTTTAGATCAGGTGACCAACGGGCTGGCTGTCCGGATGGCTGTCCTTTATCTTTTAAGCGGCGCACGCAAGAAGGCGGCGGAAAAATGATGAATCTTTTAATCAAACAGGTCCATGTGATCGACCCTCAAAATAAAGTAGACGGCGTTTTTGACGTCCTGATTAAAAAAAGGCTGGTTGCGGAACTTAAAAAAGAAGTGAACTCAGACGGCGTCGAAGTTTTAGACGGAAACGGAAAATATCTTTTTCCGGGCCTGGTGGATATGCACGTTCATTTCCGGGAGCCGGGCTACGAGCAGAAAGAAACCATTCTTTCGGGTTCGAAGGCAGCCTTGGCGGGCGGTTTTGTGGCAGTGGTTACGATGCCGAATACCGATCCGCCGTGCGATCACCAGAGCGTGATCGACAACATTATTCGGAAAGCAAACGAGGTTCCGTTTTATATTTTTCCGTGCGGCACATTAACGAAAGAACGCGCGGGGAAAGAACTTTCCGAGATGGCGGATTTAAAACGGGCGGGCGCTTGGGCGGTCTCCGATGACGGTGCCTGGGTGAGCGATTCACTTCTGATGCGCCGCGCGATGGAATATGCTTCCATGCTCGGGCTTTTGGTGATGACGCATGCCGAAGACAAACGCCTCGCCTCTGGCGGCGTGATGAATGAAGGCATTATGTCAACACGTCTCGGTCTGAAGGGAATTCCGAATGCCAGTGAAGCTGTTGCGGTGAGCCGCGACATTCTTTTGGCTCAGCTGACGGGCGCGCCGCTTCATCTGACGCACATTTCAACGAAGGAGTCCGTCGATCTCATTCGCCTCGCAAAAGCCGATCAGCTTCCCGTGACGGCGGACGTCACCCCGCATCACTTGGCGCTCACGGATGAGGCACTTGAACATTACGACACCAATTTCAAAATGATGCCGCCCTTAAGAACCGAAGCAGACCGCCAGGCCGTCTTAGAAGGTCTCGGGGACGGAACCATTGATGCGATCGCAACCGATCATGCGCCTCATACGGAGGAGGAAAAAATGGCCGAATTTCCGGAAGCACCGGTGGGCGTGGTCGGCGTGGAAACCGCTTTGGGAGTTGCCTTGACCCATCTGTATCACACGAAAGTGTTGAGCCTGAAAGACGTTGTCATCAAAATGTCAACGCGGCCGGCGGAAATTCTCAAGCTTCCGAAACAATTCGGTCAGATTAAAGTCGGAGCGGAGGCGAATCTGACGCTCGTGGATGTGAATCAAGAATGGATTGTAAAGAAAGAAGAATTTGTTTCGAAATCTAAAAACTCCTGTTTTATCGGAATGAAACTGAAAGGCAAAGCCGTCGCAACGATTTGCCGGGGGCAGTTGTGGCAAAAGCAATCCTAGCGTTAGAAGACGGTTTGATGTTTGAAGGCGAATCATTTGGCTTCGCGGGCGAAACCGCAGGAGAAGTTGTTTTTAACACCTCGCTTTCGGGCTACCAGGAAATTTTGACGGATCCTTCCTACAAAGGTCAAATCGTCACGATGACCAATCCTCATATCGGCAATTACGGAATCAACGGAGCGGACAGCGAATCACGGCGTCCGTGGGTGGAAGGTTTTGTGGTTCGGGAGCTCAGTCCGGTGGCGAGCAACTGGCGTTCTGAGATGTCGCTGGATCAGTATTTAAAGAAATACCGGATTGTCGGAATCGAGGGGATTGATACGAGGAAATTGGTGAAACATCTCCGTGATTTCGGGGCCAAGAAAGGTGTGATTTCCGCTTCCGATTTGGATGGAAAACGGCTGGTTCGGAAAGCAAAAGATTCGGAAAGCATCGTCGGGAAGGATTTGGTGAAAGAAGTGACTTGCAAGGAGCCTTATGATTTTGACGAAACCCTTCCGGGCGAGTTCCGTTGGCCGGACCGCGCCGTTTGCCCCGAAAAAAAACATTTCGTCGTTTGCGTAGACGGCGGGATCAAATTCAATATCCTGCGGAAATTAAATCAGCACGGCTTCCGGGTGAAAGTAGTTCCCGCGCATACGAGCGCGAATGACATCTTAAAGCTAAATCCGAAAGGTGTTTTCTATTCCAACGGTCCGGGGGACCCCGAGCCCGTCCGCTATCTCTGGGGATCCATGCGGGAGTTGATCGGAAAACTTCCGATCTTCGGAATTTGTCTCGGGCACCAAATGCTGGGACTGGCGCTGGGAGGAAAGACCTTTAAGTTAAAGTTTGGGCACCGGGGCGGAAACCATCCGGTGATGGATTTGAAAACGAAGCGGATTGAAATTACGTCTCAGAATCACGGGTTTTGCGTGGATGATAAAACGCTTCCCGCAGGCGACATCGAAGTCACGCACATCAATTTAAACGACAAGACCCTCGAAGGGATCCGCCACAAAAAATACCCCGTTTTTTCGGTCCAGTACCATCCGGAAAATTCGCCGGGCCCGCATGATTCGGATTATCTATTCAATCGTTTTTACGCCATGGTCGACCACGGAGTCTGGTAATGCCGAAGCGGACGGACATTAAGAAAATTTTGATTATCGGATCGGGACCGATCATTATCGGTCAAGCCTGTGAATTTGATTATTCGGGAACCCAAGCTTGCAAAGCGCTTCGTGAGGAAGGCTACGAAGTGGTACTGATCAATTCCAATCCAGCCACGATTATGACCGATCCGGAAGTGGCCAATCGAACCTATATCGAGCCGATCACGCCGGAAGTACTTGAAAAAATTATCCGCGAGGAACGCCCGGATGCC
>JACQQT010000049.1 GCA_016206815.1 Candidatus Omnitrophota bacterium
GGAACATGCGGGTTTGCTGCACGATATCGGAAAGATCAGCATCCCGGATGAAATTCTGCTCAAACCGGGCGCTTTTACGCACGCAGAGTACGAAAAGATGAAAGAACACCCGGTGCTGGGTTATCAAATCGTAAAACCGATTAAATTCCTGGCGGAAGAAGCCCTCATTATTCTCCATCATCATGAATGGTATAACGGGGAAGGATATCCCAATCGGTTAAAAGGAAAAGAAATTCCCCAAGGTGCGCGAATCGTTTCCGTTTTGGATGCTTACGACACCATGCGCGCCGCAGGGGGCCGCTATAAACGAACGTTGAATTGCGAAGAATCGGTTCGCGAGTTGATTGAGCATGCGGGCACTCAATTTGATCCCGAGGTGGTTCTTCACTTTGTCCAAGTATTGTTGAAGCGCGGTGACCTGAAGCCGGGCGCCTACGATCATAAAAGACTAGAAGAATCGGTCAAATCACTCGCCGCATAAGGCACCTTCCCAGCCGTAATTTTGTGTGGTCATATTATCAAAGTCGGCTATAATACTGAGGGGTCGGAAACCTTAATCGTCTATCTGCATATATTTATAGTTTCCGACCCCTCATCCCAGCACCGTACATGTTTTTAAACATGTTGTACGGTGCGTGGGATTACAAATGTAATCCCTGACGCGCCTTGAAACAAAAAATCATTCAAGGCGCTAAGGGTGGCTCCTCTGGAAAACACATGGAAATTTCCAGAGGAGCCATAATACTAAACCGCACAAGCAATCTCTCATGGGCATCGAACAATTTCCTGAAATCGAGACATTTCAAAAATTACCCCGCAAAGTGATTGTCAAAGGGGGCAGTGCCGGTTTTGATTCCAAAGGCAAATCCCAGCTTCGCGGCATCGTCATTAACAATGCCGGGCATCCGATCCGCAACGCCAAAGTGTCGCTGGTTATTTTCGATGAGCACGAAATTCCAATTTTAAATAAAAGCACCCTTCCCGATCCGGAAGCTCTGCCGCAGGGCGGCATCGCGTCTTTTACGTTTACGCTGGATGATTATGAACAGGAAATTAAAAACTATTATCTCTATGTGAATTGGAAGTACGACGACTCCAACTGGTGACCTATGAAAACAAGTCCTAATTCAAAAACAGAAGCGATCAATGTTTTCCTTGAGGAAACTCGGAGTTTCCCTCCGCCGGAATCTTTCCGAAAAAATGCCCGGGTGCGGGATGAGAAAGTGTATGAAGAGGCCCGGCAGAATCCGGAAGCATTTTGGGCGCGCTTCGCCGAAGAATTGGCCTGGATCAAAAAATGGGACCGCGTTTTGGATTGGAATCCGCCCGATGCCAAATGGTTTGTCGGCGGCCGGCTCAACATTGCTTTCAATTGCGTCGACCGTTGGGCAAAGTCCGAGCATCGAAACAAAGCCGCGATCATTTGGGAAGGCGAGCCCGGCGATCAAAAAACCCTGACCTATTGGGATTTATACCGCGAGGTCAATAAATTTGCAAATGTACTCAAAAAGTTGGGGATTCAAAAAGGAGACCGGGTTGCCATTTATCTCCCGATGATTCCGGAAGCCGTGATTGCGATGCTGGGCTGTGCCAGAATCGGTGCCGTTCACAACGTGGTCTTCGGCGGTTTCAGCGCGGAAGCCTTGGTGGACCGGGTGAACGATGCGCAGGCCAAAGTGCTCATCACCGCAGATGGCGGCTACCGCCGGGGCGGCCTCATTCCGCTGAAGCACGATGCCGATTACGCGCTCAAAGACACGCCCACAGTCGAGCATGTGATCATCGTGAAACGCGGCGATTTTCCCCTGCGCGTCAAAGAGGGGCGCGACCACTGGTGGCACCGGCTGATGCAGGAGGCGGAAGCCTACTGTGAACCGGAGCCGATGGATTCCGAAGACCTGCTTTACATCCTTTACACTTCCGGCACCACCGGAAAACCAAAAGGGATTATCCACACGACCGGCGGCTATCTGACGGGTGTCTACGCAACGACCAAATGGGTTTTTGATTTAAAACCGCAGGATGTGTTCTGGTGCACGGCCGACATCGGCTGGGTGACCGGTCACAGCTATGTGGTGTACGGGCCGCTTGCAAACGGCGCCACCGTTTTTATTTATGAAGGGGCACCGGATTGGCCGGAGAAGGATCGTTTTTGGCGGCTCATTGAAAAGTACGGAATCACCGTTTTTTATACGGCTCCCACCGCCATCCGGGCATTTATGAAGTGGGGCGTCGAATGGCCCGGAC
>JACQQT010000007.1 GCA_016206815.1 Candidatus Omnitrophota bacterium
CGGGCGGGAGCGCACCGGGGTCATGATTGGGACGGCGATGGCAGGCCACGGCTACATTATGAAACATTACGAGGAGTTTTTGAAAACAGGACCTTCTCGAGTGAGTCCTTTTATTGCGTTGGCATCTTTTCCGGATGCATGCGCCAGCCAAGTGTCGATTGAATTGGGCGTGACCGGACCGAGTTTTTCCATTGCCACCGCTTGTTCGTCTGCATCGGACGCGATCGGTTACGCGTGGGAAGCGATTCGCAGCAACACCGTTGATTTTATTATCATGGGAGGAGCGGAAGCCGGAATTTATCCGGGAGTATTGGCTGCTTTTTGTGCGGCGCGCGCGCTTTCCCAGCGGAATCATGAACCGGAGAAAGCTTGCCGGCCGTTTAATTTGGACCGCGACGGTTTTGTGTTGGGGGAGGGGGCCGGAATGCTGGTGCTGGAAGAATATGAGCATGCACGAAAACGGGGAGCCCACATTTATGCCGAAATCCTGGGGCATGGGATGACGTGCGATGCTTACCATATGACGAGCCCCGAGCCCGAAGGGCGTGAAGCCATGCGGGCGATGGAAATCGCCATGCGGAACGCCAAGGTCACGCCGGATGAAATTGATTACATCAACGCGCACGGCACCTCAACGCCGCTGAACGACAAAATCGAGACCATGATTATTAAAAAGGTGTTCGGAAAACGCGCTTACAAAATTCCGGTGAGTGCAACCAAGTCCATGATTGGGCATTTAATCGGCGCGGCCGGCAGTGTGGAGTTAATCGCCACCTTGCTTGCGATGGAACACGATGTGATTCCGCCGACGATTAATTATGAAGTTCCGGATCCGGAATGCGATTTGGATTATGTGCCGAATGAGGCACGGCCTGCTGAAATTAAAACGGCGATGAAAAATTCGTTCGGATTTGGCGGGAAAAACTCAATCTTAATTGTCAGAAAAGTTTAATCTTCTGCTTCTGTAGTTACCGTTCTCGTTTCGCTGGCTGATCCGCCTGGACAAATCCCACGTTTTGAGGCTTTTACAAATTCAGAAAAATATTTGACCTCAGGCGTTGTCGCCATTTTTTCGATTTCAGAAATTGCGTGTGCGGTATTAAGGCCCGAAGTGTATAAGAGCTTGTACGCGCGTTTAATTTCATCACGTGTAGAAGGAAGGATTTGTGCACGTCTTAATCCAACCATGTTTAGTCCCACTACGACGGTTGTTCGGCCTGCAGAAATTGTAAATGGAGGTGTGTCTTTGTTGACGGCGGATGAACCGCCTATCATCGCTAATTTACCAATGCGGCAGAATTGATGGACGACCACCATTCCTGCGATGACGGCTCCATCTTCAATGACCGTATAACCGCCTAATTGGACGCCGTTGACTAAAACAACATTATTTCCGACCCGCGCGTTATGGCCCATATGGGCATAGGCCATTAAGTAATTATTATTTCCAAGCACCGTTTCCGAACCTTCTTTAGTACTTCTGTGGATTGTGGCGAACTCGCGGATAATATTTTTATTTCCGATGATGGTTTTGGTCGGAACGCCTTGGTAGGCAAGGTCCTGCGGCGCATGGCCGATGACGGCATTCATGTGGATTTCGTTTTGGTCCCCTATCTCAGTACCGCTACAAAGGTAGGCACCGGGCCAAATTTTATTGCCTAGACCGATTCGGACGTCCTTTTCGATAAAGACATTGGGCCCGATTTCGGTTCCTTTTCCAATGGTGACGTTTTTTCCGATGATGGCTGATGGATGGATTGACATAAGGTGAAAATTGTAGCATAGGGCGTCCGGTTTGTCCATTTTCCCAGCGATAAGAACAAGAAACATTTCCCTTTGCCTCCGAAACCGCTCCGGCTGCAAAAGAACGAATGTCGGGTTGCTAGGCGCCCAATGCGCCAGCACTACGCGCGGGAATCTAAGGAGGATTCCCTGCGCGTATGTGAGCAGCCTCCGCTGTGCAAAAGCTGTGTTTTCACAGCGGAGCAGTGCTGCGAACAACCTACGGTTGTTCGGCTGCATTTCCATAGAAAACGCGACGCTTTTGAGCTTTCTTCGGCAAAAGAGAATTCCGCTTTACAAAAAGAGAAAACTTTGCTTGCCGGAGCGTTTAAATTTTGCGGAGCTTCCAAACCGAAGCGGAGCAAAATTTCTAACGAGCACGGATGATTCTGCTTAGGCGGACGGCCTAGAATCATCCGCGCACAGCGCCAACTATCAAATTAATATTACATTGGAAGTTGGTGCAGCCCTCACCTTCAATGAAATATAATCAATGAAAGGTGATGGGCAGTGTAGCGGAGGCAATGCAAAGTTTTCTTTAAGGCAAAGGAGGATTCCGCTTAAATTGACGTATGTTGACGGCGGGGGTAAATCGTTGCTAGAATGCAGTCCTCATGAGCCCGCAAGATCAGCTTAAAATTTTCAAGCAGGGCGCCCTGGAACTCATTTCTGACGAGGAACTCCTCGCCAAGCTAAATGAAAAGCGTTCGCTCCGGATTAAATACGGAGCGGATCCTTCCGCAGGCGATCTTCATTTGGGTCACACCGTTCCACTCAAAAAATTAAGGCAGCTGCAGGAATTGGGGCATCGCGTTATTTTCTTGGTGGGCGATTTTACGGCGTGTATCGGAGACCCGAGCGGACAGTCCGAGACGCGCCCGACCTTAAGCGAGCATCAAGTCAAACGCAATGCCGAAACCTATGAGGAGCAGGTGTTCCGGATTCTAGATCCCAAGAAGACGGAGGTTCGACACAATTCCGAGTGGTTCTCCAAGTTTAAAATCGAAGATTTCCTGAATCTCACTTCCAAATATACCGTCGCCAGAATCCTCGAGCGTGATGACTTTGCAAAGCGTTACGCCGCTAAAAAACCGATTACCGTGATCGAGTTCTTGTATCCGCTGCTCCAGGGCTATGACTCCGTTCAAGTGAAAGCGGATGTCGAGGTGGGCGGAACCGATCAAAAGTTCAATCTGCTGGTAGGCCGCGAGCTTCAACGCGATTGGAAACAAACCCCTCAGGTGGTGTTAACGCTTCCCCTGATTGAAGGAACGGACGGGAAAGATAAAATGTCGAAGTCCTTAGGCAATCATATTGCGATTCAGGATTCCGCCGAAGAAATGTTCGGAAAATTGATGTCGATTCCCGATCCGCTCACGATTCGTTACTTTAGGTATCTGACCGATTTGAAAGAAGAGGACGTTCAGAAAATAGAAACGGATTTGACCAATGGCGAAGCCCATCCGCGGGATACCAAAGCGCGTTTGGCGCGCGAGGTCGTTCGCTTTTACCACGGCCGTGAGAAGGCGGAAGCTGCGGAACGCGCTTTTGACAAACTGTTTCGGTCAAAGGAGCTTCCCGATCACATCAATGAAATTACACTGGGCGCCCACCGTCTTCAGGACGGCGCTCTAGACATAGTCTCGCTCTTGAAAGAATCCGGTTTGGTTTCGAGTAAATCGGAAGCCCGCCGCCTGATTGAGCAGGGCGGCGTTCAGATCAATGAAGAACGCGTTCTTAGCGCGGATCAGAAAGTTTCGCTGGAAAACCCCGTGGTTATTCGGTGCGGAAA
>JACQQT010000051.1 GCA_016206815.1 Candidatus Omnitrophota bacterium
CAACCGTCTCTTTCAAAATCCGCCACCTCTTGTCTAATGTAAATGGAAGGTTTAATGAGTTTGAGGGAACTTTCGAGTACGATCCTGAAAAACCCGAAACTTGGAAGACAGAGGCTACCATCCAGGCAACCACGATTGACACCAATGTTGCACCGCGCGACAAGCACCTTCGTTCGGCTGATTTTTTTGATGTCGAGAAGTTTCCCACGATTACCTTTACAAGTACGGAGGTAACCGATGTGACTCAGGCGAATGCAAAATTACACGGCCTTTTAACCATCCATGGAGTCGAAAAACCCGTGGTTCTGGACCTTCAGATTCACGGAGTGATTAAAGATCCTTGGGGGAATGTGAAGTCGGGATTTACGGCGACTACAATGGTCAACCGCAAGGATTTTGGGCTTACGTGGAACAAAGCCCTAGAGACAGGACAGCTTCTGGTTGGAGAAGAGGCAAACATTACTCTTGAAGTGGAAGGCCTACTCCAACAGTAGAGAAGAGAAAGAAACCCTATCCCTAAAATGATTGCCACCATTTTTATTCAAGCCATTCTGGCAGGCATCGTTCTTTTTTCAGTGATTAGTTTCGCTGCGCTTCATACCTGGCTTGAAAGAAAACAATCCGCCGTGATGCAAGACCGAATCGGCGCGAACCGCGCAAGCATTTTTGGTGTTAGGGCGCTAGGACTCTTTCATCCCATAGCCGACGCTATCAAAATGTTCATGAAAGAGGATTATATCCCTCCTTTTGGTGACAGATTTCTTCACACACTCGCCCCTTTTCTTTCCATGACCTTTGCTCTGGTGGCCTTCGCCGCGATGCCGTTTGGTGACATTCTAAAAATGGGAGATCTTGAGATTCCCCTTCAAGTGGCTCCGATCAATGTGGGACTTCTCTATATCTTTGCCATGATGTCGATGGGGGTTTATGGTGTGATCCTGGCCGGTTTTTCTTCGAACAGTAATTACGCCTTTCTTGGCGGACTTCGGGCATCAAGCCAGATGTTGGCTTATGAAATTACCCTTGGTGCGACGATCCTAGGCATTGTCATGATTTACGGCACTCTCGATCTGCAGGAAATTGCGAGGAGGCAGGGCGATCTTCTTTGGGGGTGGTTTCCCAAATGGGGCTTTTTCGTCCAACCGCTTGGACTTTTCCTTTTCTTGGTCGCAGGAATCGCAGAAACAAAAAGAATCCCTTATGATATTCCAGAA
>JACQQT010000052.1 GCA_016206815.1 Candidatus Omnitrophota bacterium
CAACGAACTCCTCGCAATGACGTATCATTCTTTGCCTTCCAGTTCCTTTAACGCCCGCTCGGCTTCTTCTTGGGTCGGGGCTACCCCGTGATAGTGATTGTTATTTTCCATAAAGGAAACGCCCTTTCCTTTAATGGTGTGCGCAACGATCATGACCGGTTTGCCTTTGGCTTTTTCCGCTTCTTCAAACGTTTTCAAAATAGTCTTCATCTCATGGCCGTTAATTTCAAAAACGCGCCAGCCGAATGCTTTCCATTTATCCACCACCGGTTCCATGTCGATAATACTTTTCACCGCATCATCCAATTGAAACTTGTTGTAATCCAAAACGGCAATCAAACGGTCCAGCTTGTGATGAGCCGCAAAACTCGCCGCTTCCCAAACCTGTCCTTCGTTCGTTTCTCCGTCACTCAAAACCACGTAGACCCGGTAATCTTTTCGGTCCAGCTTTCCGGCAAGCGCCATCCCTGCGCCGATGGAAAGTCCCTGACCCAAGGAACCCGTGGAAGCTTCAAGGCCCGGAACGCGTCTCATATCCGGATGCCCCTGAAGCGGGCTGTCCAGTTTCCTCAAGGTCATCAATTGTTCTTTGGGAAAATACCCGCGATGAGCGAGTGCGGCGTAAAGTGCCGGCGCCCCGTGGCCTTTACTGAAAACAAGACGGTCGCGGTCCGGCCATTTGGGATTCTTGGGGTCATGGCGCATTACCTTAAAATAAAGTGCCGTCAGAAGATCCGTTGCGGAAAGCGATCCGCCCGGATGACCGGAACCTGCTTCGGCGAGCATTCGGATAATGTCCTTGCGGATTTCGTTTGCTTGATGACAGAGTGTGGCTATTTCTGATGCCGGCATAGGGATATCATGTTTGAGGGAATTTGTATAAAAAGTCCTTTTTCATGGCAGGCCGCGTGGATGATAATGGTTTTCCAAGAGGGCGTCAAATTATTTCTTGTCTCAAACCGAGAGAAGGATGTCATTGCCCTCCACTTTAACTTCATACTTCGGTTGTTGGACGCCCGGGCTGGTTAAACATTCCCCGCTCGTCACATTAAACTGCCAGCCGTGGAACGGGCACGTGACCACCTTGTCCTCGACAACGCCTTCCGATAAAGGGCCGCCGCGATGCGGGCAGAATTCATCGATGGCGCAAAAGGTGCCGTCTATATTGAAGAGGGCTATTTCTTTGCCGTTCACTTCCACTTTCTTTGCAGATCCGGAACTCACTTCATCCTTGGTGGCTACTTTCACAAAATCTCCCATGAATCACCTCTCACAAGTTGGTACGGATATTGTCTTTGGAAACCCCTGCTATTTCAAGTGAATTTCTTACTTCCTCTTCCATCTGGCGATTGCCGCAAAGAAAGGCAACGGTTTTGTGAGGATGGAAGGTCAACGTGGGCAGCAGCTTGGTCACGCGCCCCACGAACCCAACGAACACCGGGTGTTTGGAACTGCGCGGCTGGGTCATCGCTATCCTCAGATCAATTTTCCTGGCCCAGAGGTCAAACTCCTGCGGATAGGGAATATCTTCGCGCCTGCGCGTGCCGTAGACCAATGTCACCCGGCCAAATTGATGCTCCCTGCGCAGAATGGATTTCAAAACAGAACGAAGCGGTGCGATACCGCTGCCGATTCCGATCAAAAGAATATCTTTGGATTTATACTTTTCAACGGGATAACCTTTCCCGAAAGCCGGACTCACCTTCAGGGAATCTCCCGCCTTGAGCTTGCAGAGCTCATGCGCAACGGTTCCTTTTTCGTCTTTCATCAAGAATTCCACATATTTTTTTTCTTCGGGTTCGCTGGCCATCGCAAAGTACGCTTCGCGGCCCCCGGGGGCCTGAATCTTGACATGCTGGCCCGGCTGGAAATCAAACTTCGCTCCTTCCAATTTGGGAATTAATTTAAGACTCGCAAGCGAATGAGAAGCCCGCTCGCATTCCGCAACCTCCATCAAAATCCACTTCATCGGGTGCTTGCTATTTCCTTTCTTTTCGGGAGAAGAAAACGGT
Organism: Candidatus Omnitrophota bacterium; assembly: GCA_016206815.1. Lineage (GTDB taxonomy): Bacteria > Omnitrophota > Omnitrophia > Omnitrophales > Danuiimicrobiaceae > 01-FULL-45-10b. The sequence continues at coordinate 2,013 of JACQQT010000052.1, forward strand.
ATAATACCATTTTTGTCATGACAAATGGGTGCTAACATGACGACACAACCAGAAGCAATTCTGATCATCGCCGCAAGCGAAAGCGACGCCAACCTTTACTACGCCACGCAATTCCTGGCCCCGGACCCTTTTATCTTCCTTGAAATCCGCGGACGCAAGATTTTGATCATGAACGAATTGGAACTTGACCGCGCCCGAAAACAGGCGGAAGCCCACGAAATCATTCCCACTTCAAAAATCGTAGCCAAGCTCCGGGCGCGCGGCGTAAAACCTATCTCAACGGCAGAAATCGTTCACTTCATCCTGAAAGAACGCGGCGCGAGAAAATTGCTGGTGCCGGCTAATTTCCCCGTTGAACACGCGGACCCGCTCCGCGCAAAAGGAATCCATATCCGCTCGAAACCGGATCCCTTTTATGAAACCAGGACGATCAAAACCCGAGGAGAAATTCTGGCGATTTCCGAAACCCAGCGCCACACCGAAGCCGCCGTCCGGGAAGCGATTCGCGTGTTGAAACAAGCCAAAATCAAGGGCCGTTATTTAGTCTACAAAGGAAAACGCCTGACTTCCGAAATGGTCAAAGAAGTGATTAACGTCAAGCTGATGGAAGCCGGCTCGATTGCCGCTCATACGATCGTCTCGTGCGGAACGCAATGCGTGGATCCTCACCACCAAGGATCCGGCCCCCTGCTCGCCTGTGAATCCATCATCATGGATGTCTTTCCCCGCTCCAGCCGCTCACGCTACTTTGCGGATATGTCGCGGACGGTCGTGCGCGGA
>JACQQT010000004.1 GCA_016206815.1 Candidatus Omnitrophota bacterium
TCAAGCCACCCCTTCCGGGCAATTCCAACGCCGTAGCGCGTATCGCTTAAACCTTTGACGCTGTGCGCATCAGGATTAATGCTAAATTTGAGCCCTTTTTCTTTTGCTCCGCGCGAGATGCGCCAATCCAGATCCAAACGCTGTGGATTCGCATTCAATTCAATCACCACGCCATGCTTCCGGGCCGTTTCAAAAATGGCATCATAATCCACGGCGTAACCTGCGCGGCCCAAAAGCAGCCTCCCGGTCGGATGCCCCCATATCGTCATCGCCGGATGTTCCATCGCGCGGCAAATCCGCTGGGTCATTTCTTTCTCGCTCATCTGAAAACGTGAATGGATGGAACCGATCACAAAATCAAACATTCCGAGCACTCGGTCCGAATAATCCAGCCCGCCGTCCGCTAAAATATCGGATTCAATTCCGCGGAAAATCCGGATCCGTTTGTACTTCCGCTCAAGTTGATCGAGTTCTTTGTACTGTTTCTTCAACCTTTCGACGGAAAGTCCGTTCGCATAAGTGGCAGACTGGGAATGGTCTGAAATCCCGACATACTCGTAACCCAGCCCTTCGGCTGCGCGAATCATCGCTTCCAGCGAAGCCGTTCCATCACTGTAGGTCGAGTGGACGTGAAAAATGCCTTTAACGTCTTTTTCTTCAATTAAATCCGGGAGGGGCGCGGCATGCCGTGCCCCTCCCCTGGCTGCTTCAATTTCTCCCGTATTCTCCCGAAGCTCCGGCGGAATATAACGAAGCCCAAGGACTTTAAAAATATCTGCCTCGTCTTGGCACAGAACGAGTAAGGGCGCGGCATGCCGCGCCCTTAGCTTAAAAATGCCATACTCACTAATTTTCAAACCCTTCTTCTTTGCGATCGTCCTCGTTGCCACATTGTGCTCTTTGCTCCCCGTAAAATAATAAAGGGCATACGGAAACTCCCGGTCGGTGACCGTCCTCAGATCCACTTGAAGCCCGGATTTTAAAACCACGCTGGACTTGGTCTCGCCTTTCGCCAATACGTGATCCACTTGTGCGTAATTGATAAAAGCGCGATGAATGGGTGCCGGGGTTTTCGTGCTGACCAGAATATCGACATCGTGAACGATTTCATTCGACCGCCGAATGCTTCCGGCAACTTCTATTCGAATGATTCCTCTTGATTTTTTTAAATACGCAACGAAATATTTGCTTTCATCCTGCGCCTGAGCGATCAAAAAATAACCCTGCGACTTTTGGCGGTGCTCAAGCGCCTCCAAAATTCTGGACTGCGATTTTTCGCCGAAACCTTCTAATTGGGAAACGCGATTTTCCCGGCAGGCAGTTTGCAATTCTTCCACGCTCTTAATATCAAGTTCTTCATACAAAGCCTTCGCGCGTTTTGGGCCGAGACCCGGAATGTTGAGAATATTGAGGAGGCCGGCGGGCAGAGATTTTCTTAATGTTCGGTGGTACTTGCACTTTCCGGTTTTCACCAGTTCCGCAATTTTCTCGGCAAGGCCGATGCCGATCCCCTTGATTTTTCCCTTCGCCAAGGCATCTTCCCGAACCAACTCGCGAATATCCTGGCTGAGACCTTCGACAATACGTGCGCCGTTATGGTAGGCGCGGATCTTGAACGGATTATCGCCCTTGATTTCCAAGAGCTCCGCGATTTCTTCCAACACCTGCGCGATTTCTTTATTATCCATGGCGGATCAATATAGTACTAAATTTAATCTGCCGGTGCTATAATTTCGGACGTGACGGAAACGATGATCACCTCTCCCGAAATTGAGCGCTACATCCAGAACCTCTACCCCCTGGAGGACCCCATCCTCAAGGAAATGGAAGAACTGGGCGCAAAAACCAATTTTCCGTTGGTGGGGCCGCTCGTCGGACGAGTTCTTTACCAACTAACCAAATTGATCTCCGCAAAAAAAGTGTTCGAAATGGGCTCCGGGTTCGGGTATTCCGCTTTCTGGTTTGCACTGGCACTTCCCCAAGACGGCGAAGTTCATTTAACCGACCAATCCGAAAAAAACACGGAGACGGCAAAACAATTTTTCATTCGCGGAAACTTGGCGGAAAAAGGCAGGTTCCATACGGGCGATGCCTGCCAAATCCTTCAGAAAATACACGGAAACTTTGATATCATCTTTATGGATATTGACAAAACGCAGTACCCAAAAGCGCTCGACTCGGCGAAACATAAATTAAACGCAGGCGGGCTTTTAATCATTGACAATCTCCTGTGGTTTGGACAGGTTCTTGAAAAACACGGTGATCCTGACACGGAAGCCGTCAAGTTGTGCAACCAGAAATTATTTAACGACTGCAGCTTCATCTCCACCCTTCTTCCGATTCGAGACGGCATCGGAATTGCATATAAAATCCCCTCACGATGAAAGCGGTTATTTTCAAAGAGCACGGCGGCCTTGAGAAATTGAGCTGCACGGAAGTGCCCGAACCCAAAATTGACCCCTCCGAAGCGCTGATCCGCGTTCGGGCGTGCGCGCTCAATCACCTGGACATTTGGACACGCCAAGGCATGGCCGGTATCACAATTCCTTTGCCGCACATTCTGGGCTGCGACGTCGCGGGAGAAGTGGAAGCAGTAGGTTCGAAAACCGACGGAATTTCAAAAGGCACTCACGTCGTGGCTGCTCCCGGTATTTCATGCGGACGCTGTCAGTGGTGTCAATCGGGATGGGATTCCCTTTGTGACGAATACAAAATCATCGGCTTTCAAATGGACGGCGGATACGCCGAATACGTGAAAGTCCCGATCCAAAATCTAATTCCGGTGACTGAAAAATACACGTGGGAAGAATGGGCGGCCTGCCCGCTTGTTTTTCTCACGGCGTGGCACATGCTGATCACCCGCGCTCAACTCAAAAAAGGCGAAACCGTCCTCATCCACGCAGCGGGTTCCGGCGTGGGAAGTGCCGCGATCCAAATCGCAAAAGTGTTCGGCGCGCGCGTCATCACGACGGTTGGAAGTGAAGAAAAAGAAGCGTTTGCAAAAAAACTCGGTGCGGATCACGTGATAAATTACAGGCGGTCGGATTTCTCAAAAAAGACGCGGGAATTAACCGAAGAAAAAGGGGCCGACATTGTCTTGGAACATACGGGTGCGGAAACTTTTCTGAGGAGCCTGGCCTCGCTTTCCAAAAAAGGGCGGCTGGTCACTTGCGGGGTGACGAGCGGTCCGGCGGTCCAATTGGATCTCAGGTTCTTGTTCGTCCGCCAGCACGCCATCATCGGCTGCTATATGGGGGGGCGGGCGGAACTGAATGAGGCCATCAAATTGTTAGAGGACGGCCGGGTGAAACCAATCGTAGACTCCATCTTTCCGCTCGAGGAAACGAGAACCGCTCAACAACGAATGTTAGACCGAAAAAACATGGGAAAAATTGTTTTAAAAGTCGCCTGACCCGCAAATCAAAATCGCTTGATTTTCGTTCTTTTGAACTTATAATAAATCAACACGTTCCAAAACGGCAGTTATAA
>JACQQT010000053.1 GCA_016206815.1 Candidatus Omnitrophota bacterium
CCGTCCTGCGGAAGACGTTTCTCGGTAATGTCCAAATTGGAAACGATTTTAATGCGCGTTAAAATGCTGCTGAACATATGCCGAGGCGGCGAAAAAGCTTCTTGTAAAGCGCCGTCGATACGGAAGCGAATGCGAAGCCGTTCGGCAAACGGCTCAAAATGAACGTCGGACGCCCTGTTTTTAATCGCCTCTTGGAGAATTAAATTAACCATCCGAATAACCGGCGCTTCGTCCGTTTTCCGTGTGGTCACGCCTTCTTCTGTTTTCGTTTCATGAATGACTTCTACCGTGTCAGGATCCAAGTCTTCGAAAATGGCTTCCAGCCTGATTTGTTCGGAATAATAACTTTCGATCGCTGCCTGAACATCCCGATGTGAAACAATTACCGGCCTCACCATACATTGAGATACTTTTTTCACGTCATCCATGGCGGTGATATCGAGAGGGTCGCTCATCGCAATCGTCACAACGTTACCGATTTGTGAGATGGGGATCACTTCATTGCGCTCGGCAATCTTTTTGGGGATGAGCTTCAGCACCTTCGGATCAATCTTATAAGCCGACAAATCTAGAACGGGAATACCCAGTTCTGAACTCAGTAAAAACATCAAATCTTTCTCACCCATCCACCCTTCATCCACGACCAGCCGAATCGGTTTCTTACCTGAGGACTTTTGAAGCTCTTTCGTGCGTTTCAAATTTTGTTCCGAAATCGCGTTTGTCTTTTTTAAAATTTCATAAAGCGTTTTGTGAAACACAGCAGCCGCCATCTTATCCGACCTCAAGTTCTTGATCGCCTGCCGTCACGCGAAACACTTCATCCAAAGAAGTCTCGCCGGCAAGCGCTTTGGCAATGCCGCTTTGCCTGAGGGTGTTCATCCCCTGCCGCCTTGCCAGTTGCTTAATCTCATCCGCCGGTAAGCGCTTCATAATCACCGCTTTGACCTCCGGTGTCAAAAGCAAAATTTCAGTAATAACCGTCCGTCCGCTGAAACCCGTAGACCGACACTTCGCACATCCTGCCGGTCGATAAAATGTATAAGACTTTTTAGATTCCAAAGTGAGCCGGTTGATCAACTCTTCATCAGCCGGAAAAGGTAATTTACAACTTGGACACAGCCTTCTCACCAAACGTTGTGCCGAAATCATCAACACGGAAGAAGTAATCAAAAAAGGTTCTATTCCCATATTCAGCATCCGTACAATGGAGCCGGTCGTGTCATTGGTGTGCAACGTACTTAACACCAAATGTCCCGTGAGAGCAGCTTTAATGGCAATATCCATCGTGATCTGGTCTCGAATTTCACCGATGAGAATGACATCGGGATCCTGGCGAAGAATGGAACGAAGCACAACCGGAAAACTAAGATTGATGGCTTCGCGCACGTTCACTTGATTGATCCCTTCCACTTCATATTCCACCGGATCTTCCACCGCGGTAATGTTTTTATCGGGACTGTCTAAATACTGCAAAACGGAATATAAGGTGGTTGTTTTCCCGCTTCCGGTCGGCCCCGTCACCAGAATCATGCCATGAGGTTTCCTGGAACACTCTTGGAGGATACTGATTTCTCGACTTGCAAATCCAAGTTTATCCAAGTCATGAGCCTGAGCTTTCTTATCGAGAATACGCAGGCAAACTTTCTCACCAAAACTGGTCGGTAAAATGGAAACGCGAATATCAACCTCACGATCTTGTACTTTGATTTTGAACCGTCCGTCCTGAGGAATCCGCCGTTCCGCAATGTTCAGCTGACTCATCACCTTGAATCTGGAAACCAGCGCATTTCCCATTGTTTTGGGCGGCGCGGGAATTTCTTCCAACAAACCATCCACCCGGCATCGGACGCGCATTGTATTTTCCCACGGCTCAACGAAAAGGTCGCTCGCCCGCCGGCGGATCGCATCCAATAAAAGAAAATTTGCAACTTTAATGACAGGCGTTTCTTGCGCTTGACGCAGCAAAATGCCCACTTCATTCTCAAGGCTCTGCTCTTTCTTTTCTTCCACAATCCGGACCAATTCTTGAATGGTCCGCTCGGAATCTTTTGTGTTCTCCAGCGATTTCTCCTGCGGATAATAGCGCTGCAAAGCGGTGGTCATTTCCTTGGGAAGCGTCACCGCCGGCCGGATTTTCATATGGGTCATCACTTTCAGATCATCCATCAAGATCAGATCTGAGGGATTCTCCATCGCAACCGTCATCGTATCGTTATATTTAGAAATAGGAAGCACACGGCGCTTATGTGCAAATGCAGGCGCAATGAGGCGAATGACCTGCTCGTCCGGAACAAAGTGATTGGGGTTAATCGAGGCACACTTAAATTCCTCTGCTAAAAATGAGATCATTTGGACCTCACTCATAAAACCGCGTTTTAAAATCAACTCAACCGCCGATAAATTTGAATCTCTCTTTTCTTCGCGCAGGGTTTGCGTATCTTTTTCACTGACATGCCCCAACTTCACGGCTTTTTTCAAAATATTTTCATCAAACGGATCAAGCGCCATCATGGAACCTAAGAGGGTTTGGGAGCGGTTTTAGATTGCGGTTTCTGCGTCGTTTGTGAACGAAATAAAACTTCTGTATCATCAGAGGAAGAATCTTTTGTGATATGAAAATGCTGCTGGATGACGGCCCAAATCTCGGTCGGAGTTGCCACAAAAGTTTGGACTTTGCACTTGGTGGCGGCTTCGATTTCCTGGATGGCTTGCTCATTGGTGGGATCTGCCATCACCACCATCAATAAATCCCCTACCCGTTCCAAGGGTACACAAACGTGCTTCTTAATGATTTCCTTGGGAATGAGGCGATCAACCGCTTCGCTAATCGTAAAATTTCCGATGGGCAAATAAGGGACGTTAAACTGGGTTGCGAGCGCCACCACAATGTCTTCTTCGCTGACGAACCCCATTTCAATGAGAATCTTACCGAGAAGTTTACCGGGTTTTGTCTTTTGCTGCTCAAGTGCTTTGGTCAACTGATCTGGTGTGAGTGAACCGTTCTCGATCAGAATTTCTCCGATACGCTTTTTCGCCACGTGCCCCTCCGAACTCGTTGGGTAGAAATAAGTTATCGTTTATGGTTCACCTAAAGTATACCGTGCCGGTGTAGGCCTTTCAAGGAAACCTCGGAAGAAAAAACCAGAGAAAGCCGGATCGGTAAGGAGAAGGCCCGGGTTTCTTTCAAACTTTAGTAAGATTCCCTAACGAAAGTCTTGTCACACATTTGCAGATGCAGAGAATGGAAAGGCTGCCAGAGGGGTGTGCTGAGCACCTTTTAAAAATAGTTCACTCTTGAAAAGTGTGATCTGCCGAACCTGATCGATGGTTTTGGTCTTGAACGAGCATTTCTCGGGAAGTAGATGAAACGAGCTTTGTTTGTCTTTTGCGCGAGCAATGGTCACATGAGGCTGAAACTCTCTATTCTCGATTGAAAAATGCATTTTGCGAAGGGCTTGGTCCAATTTGCCCTTGATTTGAATCAGCTCGGGAATTCCTCCTTGAACCCCCAGCCATAAGATGCGAGGACGCTGGGCGCTCGGAAAGACTCCCGCCCCCTCCAAATAAAGCGGAAACGGACGACTGTCTTTCAAAACATCCGGCAAACGTTCCTGGAGCGTATCGATTTTAGCCTGAGGAATTTGGCCCAAGAAATGAAGGGTTAAATGCCAATTTGCAACATCAATGAAACGGAAACCGGGAGATTGATCCCGGATGGAATCCACAAAGATACGAGCTTCTTGTTTCAGTGACTCGGACAATTCGACGGCCAAAAAAGCTCTTACCGTTTCTGGAGCCATTGCCAAAGCAAAAACAGTGCCTTCCGCGCGGCTTGAACTCTGACCTTCTGTCTGTCGCCCAAAAACCGAAATCGAAACACATTGTTCTTCCGAAGATCTGAAATCCCGATATAAACCAAACCCGCAGGCTTCCTTTTGGTTCCTCCCGCCGGTCCTGCGATTCCCGTCACCGAAATCCCGATTGCGGTGTCATATTTCAAACGAACTGCCTTCGCCATTGCCCGGGCTACCTCTGGAGAAACCGCGCCGCACTGCTTGATCAAAGCTTTCGGAACTCCAAGATGATTCACCTTGAGTTGATTCGAATAGGCCACAAGGCTGCCCTGAAAATAGCGGGAGGCTCCCGGCGGATCCGTGATGTGTCGAGCGAGAAGGCCTCCGGTACAACTCTCGGCACAAGCCAGTGTCTTTTTTTGTACCGTCAACTTTTCACCGATTAAATCGGATAAGGTTTTACCTTTAAAACTATAAACAGCGTCCCCAAGCTTCTCCGCAAGTTCTCTTCTAAGCACTGCGATGAGACGCCGATCGCGCGCTTTGATCCGAATCGCCACTTCCCCGAGTTCCGGATAAATTCCGAATTCAAACGTGCGCGCCTTAAAAAAACTGCTTCCGAGTTTTTTTATAATTTGAGTTTCATAGAGGCCGGAAGTTCGTGCTTCCAGCGTATAAAATCGTGGACGATTTTTAAAAGTTTGAAGGATCAACTTTTTGACTTTCGCTTTAAACATTCTCTCGAGTTCTATGGGAACGCCCGGCAATGCAATCAGCAACCGGCCGTTCTTCGAAACATAAAAACCAAGCGCGATCCCGAACCGATTCAGCAAGGGTTTTGCAACCTCGGGCAAATAAGCTTCCCGCCGCGTCATGAAAGGCGGCATCCGCCTCCGAACGCGAAAATGATACACAATATGCCGATATTGATGTTGATCAAATTTGAGACCGCAACGGAAGAATTTAGCAATTGCCTCGCGCGTGATATCGTCCGGTGTCGGCCCTAAACCGCCCGTTACGACAATCAAATCCGCACGCTTAAAAGCAAGCGATAGCGTGCCGAGGATTTCTTCTTCCCGGTCTCGGCAGCTGCTCTGATGAATCACATCGATATGAAGGTCCGTCACCTGACGGGACAAAAATTGTGCATTGGTGTTCAGAACGCTGCCATTCAGCAGCTCAGAACCGATCGTGACAAGCTCACAGGTAGGCATAGTAAATCAAAATCTGTAAGATCAGGTTGGTATAAACGCCCGCACCGACATCGTCCAGAACAATCCCGAATCCTTTCGGAAAACGCTCGAGCCAGCGCAAAGGAGGCGGTTTGACAATATCAAAAAAACGAAAGAGAACAAATCCAATCATCAACACAGGAAGACTCAGCGGCATGAACAGGAAACTGACCATCATTCCGCACAGTTCATCCACCACCACAAACGAAGGATCCTTTTGCCGGGATGCCTGAGATACCTCCGCACTCGACCATATGCTGATGATCAAAATAAGAACGGTCAGCGCCAGCAGAAGAACCGGCCTGGAATGGCCGAGCAAAAGGAAAGGAATGGCGGTCAAGCTGCCGAATGTGCCCGGTGCAAATTTCAAGTGACCGATGGAGCCGCACGTTGCGATCCAGTGAGCAATCTTGAGATTCATGACTTAGCTAAACCGCGAAAAAACCGGACGCCTGAAAAAACAGTGACGACATTAGCCAGAAAAATACCTAAATAATGTAAGATGAAAAGAACTCTCAAACCCATTTGTGACTCCACCAAAAAACCGCCATCCAAACCAATCAGTAAAAGCAAAGTAGCATAAATGGACCCGATTTGAAAACCGACTTTAATTTTGCCTGCCTGCTCCGCCGGAACGACTTTCCCTCGCTTCAAATAAATCAAACGCGCAAAGGTAACGGTTGCCTCCCGCAGCAAAATTAAAAAGACCCAGCCATATCCATAAAGTCCCAAATAAGCAAACGTGAGCATCAAACCCATGATCAAAAGCTTGTCCGCGATCGGGTCTGCCAGCTTGCCGAGGGAGGTCACCATGGCTTTGGTTCGGGCGAGATGACCGTCCCACCAGTCCGTGATACAAGCAGCGGTAAAAATCAAAATGACAAAACCGTCCCACCCAAGGCTTCGATTCCAAATCAGGACCATGGGGGCAACCAACGCAATGAAAAGACGCAACGCGGTCAAATGGTTTGGGGTAATCATGATGTTTCTAGCTGAAGGTAAGCGGCTCTCAGATCATATTCGGCAACCGATTCAACTTGAGCGGTTACAAAATCGCCTTCCTTTAATCGGATGCGATCCGGAACGCGGACATCCACCAAACCGTCCACTTCGGGCGCATCCATATAACTGCGGCCTCGATAGAGCCTGCGATTCTTCTCGTCCCGCCCCTCGATCAGCACCGTCAGGGTTTTGCCGATCAAGCGTTGATTGTTTCCCTCCGAAATTTTCTGCTGAAGCACCATTCCCTCATGAAACCGTTTTTCTTTCACCGCCTCTGGAATTTGACCGCCCAAAGATGCGGCATGCGAACCTTCTTCATTGGAATAGACAAACATGCCGAGCCGCTCAAACTGCGCCTCTTTCATAAACGCTAAAAGCTCCTGGAATTCTTCCTCTCCTTCGCCCGGATAACCGACAATGAAAGTAGTTCGAATGGCAAGATCCGGGATTTTTTTCCTCAGTTTTTCGATCAAGGCGTAAGTGCTTTGCTTCGTCATTCCGCGGCGCATACTTTTTAAAACGGAATCGCTGATATGCTGCAGCGGCATGTCTAAATAATGGCAAACTTTTTCCAAAGAACCGATCGCCTCAATCAACGCGTCGTTGACACAGCTAGGATAGGCATAGAGCAGCCGAATCCACTTAAGACCCTTGATTCGATTCAGCTCCTCAAGCAGTCGGGGAAGTAAAAACTGATTATCTGTATCCCGGCCGAAATAAGTCGTATCTTGGCCGGTCAAAACCAATTCACGGGCCCCTTCTTTCTCGACCAACCGGCGCGCTTCGCAGACAACATCGTCAAGACGTCTGGAGCGATGCTTGCCGCGAAATGTCGGAATCATACAAAAGGAGCAAATGTGATCACAGCCTTCTGAAATTTTAATGTATCGCGTATATCTTGGAGTGAGCGGAATGCGCTCGATGGCCGCCGTATAAAGAAATCCGGGCTGATGGCCTATCTGCGAGATCCTTTTCCGCTGAACGACTTGACCGAGAACTTGATTGAGCGTCTCATAATCTCCCGTCCCCACAAAGGCATCGACCTCACCCAGTTCTTTTTCCAACTCTTTCTGATAACGCTGCACCAAACAACCCAAAACAACCAGCGCTTTGATTTGCCCTTCTTTCTTCAGTTCCGCAAGATTTAAGATCTGATCAATCGATTGTTCCTTTGCCTCTTGAATGAAAGAACACGTATTGAGAAGTGCAATATCGCAATGGCTCACGTGTTCGGCAACCTCGTAACGACTCTTGTCTAAGATCCCGAGCACCAGCTCGCTATCCACCAAAGTTTTGGGACATCCGAGAGACAACATTCCAACCGATATCTTTTTGGCGCCGGTGAGAGGAGCGGGCATTGCCACCTTTCCCATGGAGTTACCTTGCTTTGAGAGCTGAAAGTTTGCGAAAGAGATCGGGATAGATTTTTTGTGTCAGCTTTTCCAAACCCCGAATATATTTTGGAATTCCGTTCAGAATTTCTTCACCCGAAATAGGAGGGGTGGATTGCATGAGTTCAGTCTGGTTTTTCGCCACCCAGTCTTGAATCATCTCGCGAGTCACTTCCACATGGAATTGAAACGCATAGGCAGAATCGCGATAACGAAACGCTTGATTGGGACATCCATCCGAAGCGGCAAGCCGTACGGCGGATGGAGGCAAATCGAAGGTATCGCCGTGCCAGTGAAAGACAATTGGGTGCTCTGCCGAAAAATCTTTAAACATAGGCTCCTCCGAAGCCTCCGCAGAAAAATGAACCGGATACCAGCCGATTTCCTTTTGAGGACCCCGGTAGACACGCGCTCCCAATGCCCGCGCAATCATCTGTGCCCCTAAACAAATCCCCAAAACAGGAAGGTTCTCTCGAATTGCCTTGGCCATCAAGGTACGCTCGGAAGCAAGAAAAGGGTATCGATCCGTTTCATCGACATTCATCGGTCCCCCCATGGAAATGACAAAACCGTACGGGTCAAGATTTTGGGGCACCGGATGCTGCTTGAAAAGATCGCAATACTCAATCGCAACGTTGGATTGTTTCAGGAAAGGTTCGATCGTCCCCAACCCTTCATGAGGGACGTGACGAAAAACCAAAACTTTTTTCATGAATCGGGATTGGACGACTCGCTGACTTCTTCGATCCGATCAACCAGGATCTCCCGCGGTTTCGAACCTTGGTAGGGCCCTACGACTCCCTCCTGCTCCATCATGTCCACAATGCGGGCGGCCCGGCCATAACCAAGCCTCAATTTCCTCTGGAGAACCGAGACCGATGCTTGGCGGGTTTCTAAAACGACACGCACGGCGTCATCATACATGTCGTCCTTTTCCATGTTTGGAAAAGACGATCTCCCTTCCGAGGCGGCAGCAACTTCGGCAAGATACTGAGGTCCGCGTTGGGTCTTAATAAACTGAACGGCGGACCCGATTTCTTCATCCGAAATAAATGTGGCTTGGCCGCGGATTGGCTTGGGTTCACCCGGCTGCAGAAAGAGCATGTCTCCCTTGCCAAGAAGCTTGTCGGCCCCATTGATGTCCAGCACGGTTCTGGAATCCACTTTGGAGGCAACTTTAAAGGAAATGCGGGCCGGAAAGTTAGCCTTAATCACACCCGTAATCACATCCACGGACGGACGCTGCGTGGCTAAAATTAAATGAATACCAACCGCGCGGGAAAGCTGGGCGAGGCGCGTAATCGCGCTCTCCACCTTGTCCTGCGCAACCGCCATTAAATCAGCCAGCTCGTCGATCACCAGGATGATATAGGGAAGTTTTTTTGGAATTTCCAAATCGCCGTGGCTTGCCGGTTTGTCGTGAACCTGTTTCCGGTGATTAAACGCCTGAATGTTGCGTGTTCCGCAGGTGGCAAAAATCTGATAGCGCCTTTCCATTTCGGTGACCAACCAATTGAGCGCCCCGGAAGCTTTACGCACATCGGTGACCACAGGCGTCAGCATATGAGGAATATCCCGGTAGGTCGCTAACTCCACCATCTTGGGATCGACCATGACAAATTTCAATTCGTCCGGCGTTTTTGAAAACAGAAGGCCCGCAATCAGCGAATTAACACACACGGTTTTTCCGCTGCCGGTTGCGCCCGCAATTAAAAGATGCGGCATTTCCGCCAGGTCGGCCACCAAAGGCTTCCCGCTCGTATCTTTTCCCAGCAGTAACGGCAGCTGGCAGCCGTGCTGGCGATACTCGTTGGTTTCCAATAATTCACGGAGACAGACAATGGTGGTGGATGAGTTTGGAATTTCAATTCCAACGGCAGATTTTCCCGGAATCGGCGTCAAAAATCGAACACTCGTGGCTTTCAAAACCATCGCCAAATCATCCGAAAGGCTCACAATCCGATTGATTTTCACACCGGGCGCCGGAAGCAACTCGTAGCGCGTAATGACGGGCCCTTGTTCGATCTCGACCACCTTTGCCTCGATTCCGAAGTCACGCAGCGTCTCTTCCAAAATCCGGGAATTGCCCTGAAGATCGTCTTCAATCGGTGTTTGATTGGAAGCGGGTTTCAGAAGGTCAAGTGAAGGAAGACGGTAATCGGCAAACGGTTCTTGATTTTGAACAGGCAATGGAAGGTTCTCTGAGGGCTTTTGAGTTATTTCCTGCTTTTCTTTTTTCTTAGGTTCCTTTAATTTTTTAATGTTGATCGTACTGCTAGCCGCCTCCTCAAAAATTGATTCTTTTTCCTGCCCTGCCGGTTTCCGCTCGTCTTTTGCTTCCCACGCCACATACTTTTTGACCTTAGGAGGCATGAACCTTTGAAGAAACGTTTTGGAATTTTCCGGAAAAGTTGATTTTTTGGGCGACGGGTATTTTGTTTTTTGAGGCAATTTGATTTTCATCTGGCCAAACGTCTTTTGAATCCGCTCAAGAAACCGTTCAAACAGCGGGTAAAGCAAAAAATCGGTCGCAAGCACCAAAGAAAGTGCCAAGCAGCAAGTGGTAATAATGAGGCCGCCGATCACACCGAAATATTTTTCCAAATGGCCCGCAAAAAAATAACCGAGCGCTCCCCCCGCCTTTACTTTCCAGCTTTCGTGCGTGATGAGTGAAAAAAGACTGGAGATGGCTGCCAGTGAAATCGCCAAACCCACAAATTCAATCCACTTTTTTTGGGGAACTTTTTGAAGAAAAAAACAGCCGGCCCAAAACAAGAGAAGCGCAGGAACACTATAGGCACTTAAGCCGAACGTGAGTTGAAGATAATGAGCGAGGTAGACCCCGGTTACGCCTGTAACGTTTCGGAAATCTTGGTTTGGGTAAGACGTATAGAAGGAATGATCGCTCGGGTTAAAAAAAAGAAGACTGATGAGTGTGAACAAACCCGTCAAAAGAAACAAAACACCTATTACTTCATTGATTCTTTCCTGTCTGTTTTTTTTTGCGTTCATAAGCTTTGAAGGACTCCGGCGGAGTGGTTTCAAGCACCCGTGTGACCAAATCCACCCTCATTTCTTAATGTAACGTCCAATTCGCAAACGACCTTGAAAGTCGATGTAACATACGGTGATATAATGATTTGCGCAATCCTCAAACCGCGCGTGATCACAAACGGCTCTTCTCCCAAGTTGATCAGAATCACGCAAATTTCACCCCGGTAATCCGAGTCGATGGTTCCCGGGGAATTCAAAAGCCCGATCCCGTGCTTGATCGCCAGCCCGCTTCGAGGTCGAATTTGTGCTTCATATCCGGCCGGTAAACTGATCGCAATTCCGGTCGGCACTAACGTTCGCCGGCCTGAAGACAAAATGATGTCTTTCTCGCAAGCCGCCATTAAATCCATGCCGCTTGCGCCTTCACTCGCATAAGACGGCAGCTCCAAACCTGCGTGGTGCGGCAAACATTTTACCAGCACCTGAACGCTTTCGGCTCTCACCGTCTCTTTCATTTCGGACTCAGCTCACGCTCGGCCTGTTTTCTGCTCAGATTGATTTTTCCCTGTTCATCGACCGAAATCACTTTCACGGGAAACACATCGCCTACTTTCACATGATCCTCAACGCGTTTGACAAAACCATCAGCCAGTTCAGAGACGTGAACCAAACCGTCCGTTCCCGGAAGAATTTCACAAAAAACGCCGAACGGCATAATTTTCCGGGCGCGGCCCTGATAAATTTTCCCGACCTGAGCTTCTTCCGCAATCGCACTAATGCGCGCGATCGCAATCTCAGAAGCTTTCGGGTCCGAGGAGGCAACAATCACGCGTCCGTCATCTTCAATATCCACCGTGGCACCGCTTTCTTCGATAATTTTCCGAATGTTTTTGCCGCCGGGACCGATGAGTTCGCCGATTTTACTCGGATTGATTTTCAACATCGTAATCCGCGGCGCATAATTGGAAAGCTCGGTTTTCGGTTTTGAAATGGTTTTCAGCATCAGCTCAAGAATCTTAAGCCGTGCTTCTTTTGCTTCTTGAAGCGCTGTCTTTAAGATCTCTGTCGTCACACCGCTGATCTTGATATCCATTTGAATCGAGGTAATCCCGTTGGCGGTTCCGGCAACCTTAAAATCCATATCCCCCAAATGATCTTCAATCCCCGCGATGTCGGTTAACACACGCCACTTTTCTCCTTCTTTCACCAGCCCCATGGCAATTCCGCTGACGGGCGCTTTCATCGGAATTCCGGCATCCATGAGCGCAAGGGTCCCGCTGCAAACAGTCGCCATCGAGCTGGATCCGTTTGATTCCAAAATGTCGGAAACCAGCCGGACGGCATACGGAAATTCCTCTTCTGACGGCATCATGGCTTTCAAAGCTCTCTCCGCTAATGCGCCGTGGCCGATTTCCCGGCGGCCGGGACCGCGGTTCGGCTTTACTTCGCCTACGCTGAAAGGAGGAAAATTGTAATGAAGCATAAACCGTTTAAACGTCTCGCCTTCTAACGCGTCGATTCGCTGCTCATCACGGCTTGTGCCTAAGGTAGCCACTGCTAAACTTTGCGTTTCTCCGCGCGTAAACAAGGCCGAGCCGTGCGTCCGCGGCAGGATTCCGATTTCACAGGTAATCGTTCGGATGTCCTTAAATCCGCGTCCGTCGGGACGTTCTCCCTTCACCAGAATGAGCGAACGCACTTCTTTTTCTTCGCACTCATCGAAAACAGATTTCACGTCCTTTTCCTTAAACTCCGGATTTTTGAGATCAAACTGCCCCAGAACTTCTTGGTAAAGCGCTTCACGGGCCGCACTTCGTTCTTCCTTGGTTTTCAAACGGAAGATCGAAAGAAAACGGCCTTTCACGCCCGCTTCCACTTTTTTGCGAACGTCGCTTGGGATTTCTTTTGGTTCTACTTTTTGTTTGGGTTTCCCACACTTGGTGACCAGTTCCTTTTGCAGTTTGATCAAAGATTTAATTTGGTCGCGTCCAAATTGAATGGCTTGATTCATCAATTCTTCCGACAATTCGGAAGCGCCGCCTTCAATCATCACAACATTTTCCTCCGTTGCTGCTAATACCAAATCCAGTGCGCTGTTTTCCAATTCGGCATAAGTCGGATTCACAATCCACTGGCCGTCTTTTTGTCCTACCCGAACGGCTCCGATCGGAATTTGAAACGGGATTTCAGAAATCATGAGCGCCGAGGAGGCGCCGACAATCGCCAAAAGGTCCGGATTGAACTGGCCGTCGACCGACAACACAGTCGACATGATTTGGACTTCGTTATAGTAATCTTTCGGAAAAAGCGGTCTGAGCGGCCGGTCAATCAACCGTGAAGTCAAAATTTCCTTTTCGGTGGGACGGCCTTCGCGTTTAAAAAACCCGCCCGGGATTTTGCCGGCGGCATACGTTTTCTCCCGATAATCAACGGTGAGAGGAAAAAAATCCTGATTCTCCTTCAGCGTTTTTGCGGCAACCGCAGTGGTCAATACCACCGTCCCGCCATACTGAACCATCACCGCTCCGTCCGACTGTTTGGCCATCCGGCCGGTTTCAATTGTCAATTCTTCCGAACCAATCTTTGCACTCACTCTTGTAATCATAATTTTATCTTCCGTTCCCTTTCTCTCTCCTGTTCTACTACTTTCTTAAATTAAGCTGACCGATCAATTTTTGATAACGATCGCTGTCTTCACGTTCTAAATAAGCAAGCAAGCGTTTGCGATTTTCAACCATTCGGATCAAGCCCCGTCTGGAGTGATGATCCTTTTTGTGTGTTTTGAAATGTTCCGTCAATTCATTAATCCGTGACGTCAAAATGGCCGCTTGAACCTCTGAGGATCCCGTGTCATTTTTTCCCCGCTGATATTGTTGAATCGTTGTTGTTTTCTTCTCTTTGCTAATCACCGCGTTTCCTCCGTTTTAATTTTGTGTTAAGAAAAATTTCCGTGCAACTTCAATGTCCCGTTCGATTTGCTCGCAAAGTAAGTCTTGGTTCGCAAAGGTCATTTCGGGACGCAAATGTTTTCCGATCGTCACTTCCACGGTCTTCTGCGTCAAATCCCCTTCAAAGTCCAGCACATGAACTTCCGCTACCGGTTTGGTTTCCTCACCAAACGTCGGCCGCTTTCCGTAATTGAGAACGGCCTCCCATCGCCGGTTCTGCGTCCGGTCTTCGAGGCGCATCTTGCCGCCCGCGCCCGGGATCAATTCGCAGTCCATAATTCGAGCCCAGACCGCATAAACACCTTCGGGCGGCATCACCTCGCTTGCGGAATCCAAATTGGCGGTCGGAAAACCGACTGTTTTTCCCCGCCCGCTGCCCGGATGCACAACCCCGAAAAACGAATACGGCCGGCCTAAAAAAGCGCCTGCCTCCTTGAGTTTTCCTTCTCGGACCAACGACCGAATGAGGCTGCTCGAAACCACCTGCCCCTCTAACTCGTAAGAAGGCGCTTCCAAAAAAGTGAAACGGTATTTTTCGGCAAGCTGCTTCATCAATCGGCTGTCACC
>JACQQT010000054.1 GCA_016206815.1 Candidatus Omnitrophota bacterium
ATGTTCAATCACGTGCGGAACGTCCAGGAGCTTTGTCGCCAACAACGCGGCAATGCCTGCAAATGCAAACGTGACGCGAAACTGCCAGTAAAAGAGCGTCCCGCAGATAATCACGAGGAAAATAGCCGTTGAGATGACCTGAGGCCGCGTAAATCCGATGTGCGTCAGGAAAAGGAATGCTCCGATGATGATGGCGGCAAAGATGATAGGGATTTTTAATTTTTGCATGATGTATCCGACTTGCTCCTGCGGTTTTTACTTGATAATCAAGCGTCTGTCAACGGATTTGTTGCGGCCTAGTTTTCCGAATTGATTTTTACCCTCCTCAAGGGATACAATTACCAAATATTCCTTAATTCCTTAAATTCTTGGTTTCGGGAAACTCCATGGCGACAGCAAAGAAAAGAAAATCTGCCAGGCAGAAGAAGTCTATCCCCAAAAGGCCGGCCGCGCCTTTGGTGGGCGCCAGTCGGTCAAGCGGCGGTCGGCCGCTCGGTCATCTGGCACCGATCCGACCGATCGGCGCGGATCGGGTGCACCGCATCGTTCATTTTCTGGAGGACAGACCTTTCGAAATTTTAGGCCCCCATTTTTTAAAAACCGAAAAACACCTCTCAATTAACGCCTTCCTGCCGCGTGCGCAGGAAGCCTGGCTGATTCCGACGGATGCGGAAGCGAACCTGAAAAAAATACCGATGCGGCGCATTCATCCCAACGGATTTTTCCAGGCCATTTTTAAAGGGTCTCGGGTCTTTCGCTACACCCTTGGTTTCAAAGACGGATCCGGTTATGTTTCGGAAGCAGAGGACCCCTACACCTTCAAGACGGAAATTACGGATTACGACCTTTATCTCATTAGCGAAGGCAATCATTTCAAGAGCTACGAAAAATTCGGCGCTCACTTGAAAACGTTTAACGAGATTTCAGGCGTTCATTTTGCCGTTTGGGCTCCGAATGCGAAGAGCGTAAGTGTGGTCGGCAATTTTAATCATTGGTATGCCGGCGCCCATCCGATGACGCGGATCGGAGACTCGGGGGTTTGGGGATTGTTTATTCCGGGACTTCAGGAAGGAGAGGTTTACAAATATGCGATCAAGTCTCATGCGGACGGTGAGGTCCGCATTAAGGCGGATCCCTACGCGTTTCGGGCCGAATTAAGGCCGCGCACGGCTTCGGTCGTGGCAAAATTGGATCGCTACGAGTGGCACGATTCGGATTGGCTCGCAAAGCGCGCAAAACATAATTCACTGGATGCGCCCATTTCGGTTTATGAAGTCCACCTCGGTTCCTGGAAACGCACGGGACCTGACGGAGCGGGTTTCCTCAGTTATCGGGAACTGGCTCATGACCTGGTGAATTATGTTCAGTCGATGGGTTACACCCATATCGAGCTTCTCCCGGTGATGGAGCACCCTTTCGACCAATCCTGGGGCTACCAGGTGCTGGGTTATTATGCGCCCACAAGCCGTTTTGGGACGCCGGAGGATTTCATGTATTTCATCGATGTGTGCCATCAGCATGACATCGGCGTCATTTTGGATTGGGTGCCGTCTCATTTTCCGAAGGACGGTCACGGGCTTGCCTATTTTGACGGAAAACAAATTTACGCCTACGAAGGCTGGAAAAAAGGCGAACACAAAGACTGGCAGACTTTCATTTTTGATTACGGACGAAATGAGGTCCGGAACTTTCTGATTTCAAATGCGCTTTTTTGGCTTGAGAAATACCATGTCGACGGCCTTCGGGTGGATGCCGTTGCCTCGATGCTGTATCTGGATTATTCGAGAAAAGAAGGGGAATGGGATCCCAATCTGCACGGCGGGCGTGAAAATCTTGAAGCGATCAGCTTCCTCAAAAAATTTAACGAGGTGGTGCATTTGAACCACCCCGGCGTTCTCACCATCGCGGAAGAATCGACGGCTTGGGGCGGCGTCTCCAGGCCGACTTATTTGGGCGGTTTGGGATTCAGCATGAAATGGAACATGGGATGGATGCACGATACGCTGGAATACGTTTCCAAAGATTCGGTTCACCGGAAATATCATCAGGACATGCTCACCTTTTCCATGTTGTACGCCTTTACGGAAAACTTTGTGCTTCCGCTTTCGCATGATGAAGTGGTGCACGGAAAACGATCTTTATTCGGGAAAATGCCGGGGGACGAATGGCAGCGGTTTGCCAACCTGAGGCTCTTCCTTGGGTTCATGTTTGCCCATCCGGGCAAGAAACTGTTGTTCATGGGAGGTGATTTTGCCCAAAGCCGCGAGTGGGATTCCGGCACTTCTTTGGATTGGCATTTCCTCGATTACGCACCGCATCGTCAAGTCCATCAGTTTGTGAAGGATTTGAACGCAGTCTACAAGAAATACAAAGCTTTTTATGAAGTGGATTTTGAATACCAGGGTTTTGAATGGATTGATTTTTCAGATGCGGGAGCGTCCCTCATCAGTTTCATCCGGTGGTCTCGGGATTACGAGGATCTTTTGCTGGTGACTTGCAACATGACGCCGGTTCCCCGGATGAGTTACCGGCTGGGCGTGCCGCGCCCCGGATTTTATGAGGAGATTTTCAATAGCGACGCGCGCGAATACGGCGGAAGCGGAATCGGAAATCTGGGGGGCGTCCGAACGCAGGATATCTCATGGCAAAGCAGACCGTGTTCAATTCAAGTTCATTTCCCGCCGCTTGCGATCAATATCTACCGCTGGAAGGCGAGCGCCCCGTGAAAGAAACTTGTCTTTGCGTCCACGGCCATTTTTACCAGCCGCCTCGGGAGAATCCCTGGACGGGTGAGGTTGAAAAACAGGAAAGTGCCGCGCCTTACCATGATTGGAATGAGCGGATTTACTGTGAATCCTACCAGCCGAATACAAAAGCAAAAATTCTCGACAAAGGCGGCAAGACGGTAAAAACGGTCAATAACTTCGAGCGAATCAGTTTTAATATCGGACCCACCCTCATGTCATGGCTTGAGGCAAAACATCCGGCGGCTTACCAGGATATTTTAGAAGCCGACCGCGCGAGCCGTACGGAACACAAGGACCACGGAAATGCGCTGGCTCAGGTTTACAATCATATGATCATGCCGCTTGCCAACCGCCGTGACCAGGTGACCCAGGTCAAATGGGGAATCGAAGATTTTAAGCACCGATTTCAAAGAGAGCCGGAGGGCATGTGGCTTCCGGAGACCGCTTGCGATGAAGAAACGATCGAAGTGCTGGTGGAAGCAGGAATCAAGTTTACCATTTTAGCGCCGACGCAGGCAAAAGCAGTCCGCGCATTTCATCATCACGAGTGGCATCACGTTGAATCCGGAAACGTCAATCCGAAAGTAGCGTATCGTTCTTTTTTGAGGAAAGACCCGAACCGATATCTGGATCTTTTTTTCTACGACGGATTGATCGCAAAAGAAGTTGCGTTTGGCAGCCTTGCTTTCGAGGCCAAACACTTTGCGGATCAAATTGAACGTGCCAAAACCAAAGGATTGGCGCATCACCAGCTGATTCATGTGGCGACGGACGGTGAAACCTTCGGGCATCACAAAGCATACGGAGAGCGCGCGCTCGCCTATTTGTTGTATGTGGAAGCGCCCAAGCGCGGTTTGCGGATGGTCAATTACGGAGAATTTTTGGCGGAAAATCCTCCCGCTTTTTTGGTTCGTTTAAATGAAGGCGAAGACGGAGAGGGCACTTCCTGGAGCTGCAGCCACGGCGTCAAGCGTTGGAAAACACATTGCGGCTGCCACGGCGGAGGGCCGGAGGAGTGGACGCAGCATTGGCGGAAACCGCTTCGGGAGTCCCTGGATTGGCTGCGGGATGAGCTGGTTAAAATTTTCGAATTTTACGGAAACCAGGTGTTGAAAAACCCATGGGAAGCGCGCGATGATTACATCCAAATCATGTTGAGTTCATCCGCTGAAACGAGATGGCTCTTTTTTGAACGGCATGCCGGCAAGCCGTTAACCGATCAGGAAGTTTTGCTGAGTCTCAAACTTTTGGAGATAGAAAAGTACGCGATGCTGATGTACACGAGCTGCGGCTGGTTTTTTACGGACATTTCAGGGATCGAAACGGTCCAAATTTTGCAATACGCAGCGCGTGCGATCGAATTAGCCCGCGAAATCACCGGCAAGTCCCTGGAAGAAGCGTTCGTCAAGCGTTTGGCGGAAGCGAAGAGCAACGTTCGGAAATTGAAGGACGGCCGCGGCGTTTACGAGAAGCTGGTGAAGCCTTTTAACGTTGTCATTGCGAGCGAACGAAGTGAGCGAAGCAATCCCTGAGATTGCTTCGGCGTTGCTTCGAGACGCTGCCTCGCAATGACAATTTGGAAAAAATGATGTATGAATCTTTCCTGACGTCCATTTCTCAAAAGCAATGGCAGCGGATCGGGCTTGCAAGACGCGCCGGTGTCGCCACCCCGCTTTTTTCGATTTACTCCGAGAACAGTATTGGGATCGGAGACCTCTGGGATTTGAGACTGCTTGCGGATTGGTGCAGGCGCGTTCGGATGAGCATGATCCAGCTTCTGCCTTTGAATGATGTCGGGTTTACGTTCAGGCCTTACGATGCGGATAGCGGGTTTGCCTTAGATCCGATGTATTTATCTTTAGAGCATCTAATAGAAGTTGATCTAAAGTCTTTCAAATCGCAAATCAATTCCTTAAGGCGCCGATTTCCGCCCGGCGGTGAGCGCGTCAATTATGGAGTCAAAGCGGAAAAACTTGCCCTCCTTTTGAAAATTTTTAAAACAAGTACACAGAACAAATCAACCGCATTCGTCAAATACCGCAAAGCGAATGATTTCTGGCTGCGTGATTATGCGCTTTTTAAAATCGTCAAGGAAAAAAACCAAGGAAAGGTTTGGGAAGAATGGCCGGCCGGGTTTAAAGCGAGGGAGGCGTGCGCCCTCCAAGATTTTGCGGAAGAGCACGCCGAAAGCATCCGATTTCACGAGTGGCTTCAGTGGCAGCTCCTCGAGCAGTTTTCCGAAGTCGTCCGATATCTTCGAGATCGAAAGATTCTCTTGATGGGCGATTTGCCGTTTCTCACTTCCCGGGACAGTGCGGACGTGTGGTCTCACCAAGATTATTTCAAGCTGGATTCATCCAGCGGCGCGCCGCCGGATGCCTATTTTTTCAACGGCCAGCGTTGGGGAATGCCGCCCTGCCGGTGGTCCAAAATGGAAGAAAATTCCTATGACCTTCTCTTGGAACGATTAAAATACGCCGAGCATTTTTATGATTTGATCCGAATTGATCATTCGGTTGGGTTTTTCCGTCTTTGGACTATTCCGACTTCGGAGCCGTTTGAAACCGGCGGGTTGAATGGCACATACGATCCTCCGGATGAACGGCTTTGGGAGGCGCAGGGAAGGAAATTATTGTCGCTCATGATCGAACATACCAAAATGCTGATTGTGGCGGAGGATTTGGGAACCATTCCGGAGTGTTCGTTCCGGACGCTGGCGGAATTTGCCATTCCGGGGATGGAGGTCGCGCGCTGGATGCGCGATCCTCAGGCACTCGACGGATTCAAGCCGCCCGTCAAGTATCGAGTGAATTCGGTCGCCCTCCTTTCCACGCACGACACCGCTTCTTTCAATGCGTGGTGGGAATACGAAGCGGGAACCGTTTACGGGCCGCTGTTTAAACGCCTGTGTCAAGAAAAGGGAGTCGATTTCGAAGCGATGAAGCCCCAGCTTTTTGATTCGGGAAAGTCTTTTTACAACCGGCTCCGGTGGAAAGAAGAAATTTCGGATGCGGCTATCTTGAATCGTTGTTTGGGCAGACAGGATGCCGAGATCCTCGAGATTTACGAGTCTTCCTATCGTGAAAAAGAGCGGTACTGGCAGTATCTGGGACTTTCCGGAACGTATCGGGAAAAAAGTTCGAAAATGCTCGTGGCCGCCGCTTTGAAAAAAATCAGCGAAGCTGCCTCGATTTTCAGCGTTCAGCTGTTGCAGGATTGGCTTGCGATCGGCGATTTATTTAAAGGTGATTCATGGAATGTGCGCATCAATTTTCCGGCGGTCATGAATGAAAGCAACTGGTCTTTGGTCATGCCGCTCGCTTTAGAAGCAATGCAAAAGCTTCCCGTGAATCACCAGATCCGGGCGATCCATCGACAAACAAACAGGCGTTAACTAAAAATTGAGGCGTCTATTCTCAATGGGGGAGGGGAAACTCATGGAAACGAAGAAAACAGCATTAAACGCGGCGGGCGTTGTGTTCTTTTTCGTCGCTTTATTGCATTTGGTCCGGGTTATTTTTCATCTTGAGATCGTGATCGAAAATTTTAGGGTCCCTTCGTGGTACAGCGGGGTCGGATTTTGCGTTGCTTTTTTATTGTCGATATGGATGTTTAAGTCAACGAGATAAGGTTGGAGGGAGGTCGTGATGGGAAAGAAGGTGTTGATTATTTTGGCCGAGGGGTTTGAGGAAATTGAAGCGACGGCACCCATTGATGTGTTAAGAAGAGCGGAGATTGAGGTGACGATCGCCGGGCTTGGCAATAAAACGATTACCGGTGCGCACGGAATTAAGTTTCAGACGGATGTGACGTTGGATGCTTACCAGGGACTTCCGGATGCCGTGATTTTGCCGGGCGGTCTTCCGGGTGCTCAGAATCTTGCGGATTCCAAAAAAGTTGCGGAGATTATTAAAAATATGGATCGCGAGAAGAAATTGATCGGTGCGATTTGCGCGGCACCGCCCCTTGCGGTAGCGCCTACCGGAATTTTGGACGGGAAGAAAGCAACCTGTTATCCGGGTTTTGAGAAGGATTTTCCGGCGTCCGTTTCTTTTTCCGAAGCGCGCGTCGTGGTGGACGGAAATGTCATTACCAGCCGGGGGCCGGGTTCTGCTCTGGAATTTTCATTAGAACTTGTGAAGCAGTTGGCCGGAAAAGAAAAGGCAGAGGCTTTGCGACAGGGTTTGCTGGTCAAGGCGTAGCGATCGATGATCCATTTCGTGGTGGCGCTCACTGCCGAAGCCGGACCGTTGATTGAGCATTACCGTTTAGAGCCCACTTTTCAGACGGGCCCTTTCAAAGTTTATGAAAACGAGACGAAACGTTTGGTGATTTCGGGAGTCGGTAAAGAGCGGTCGTCTAACGCAACGGCTTTCCTGCATGCATTCTCGGGTGCCGTTTCGAATCAGGTCTGGATCAATTTTGGGATCGCAGGCCACAGTTCCTACCCCATTGGAACCGGGATTCTGGCCAGCCGGATTTCAGACCTCTCGAGCGGTTTAAGCGTTTGCCTTTCCGATTCGAATGACGGTGTTTGT
Organism: Candidatus Omnitrophota bacterium; assembly: GCA_016206815.1. Classification (GTDB taxonomy): domain Bacteria; phylum Omnitrophota; class Omnitrophia; order Omnitrophales; family Danuiimicrobiaceae; genus 01-FULL-45-10b. The sequence goes on from JACQQT010000054.1 coordinate 7,286, forward strand.
CAGGCCGCGCCGGTTCTCACCGTTTCCCGTGCCGAAACCAAATATTCGGGCGATTGGGTGTATGAGATGGAAGCGTCCGGCTTTTACCATACCGCCTCACTTTTTTCGGATCGAAGTTTGATTCGGTGTTACAAAATCATCTCGGATAATCGGACAGAACCTGCCTCCCGTGTTTCCGAAGCTTTCGTCCGGTCTCTCGTCAAAAGGCATTTAAAAGCGCTCGATCGCCTAATGGGGACAGTCCCCTAAGGGGACAGTCCCCAGGGGGGACAGGTCTAAAGACCTGCCTATCCTGCCAAAGTTTGAGATTCCCAGGTTGTTTCTTAAGCTCAAAAATGAGATAATTCTCTTCTAATTGCATCCGAACCATGACACTTCGAATCAAGGACATTCCACTCTTCCACGATTTGACGGAAAGCGAGCTCCGCGATCTCGAGCGCTGCCTGAGAGAGCGGACGTTTAAGCGGGGGGAAATTTTGTTTTATGAGGGGAAATCCTGTGAACGGGTTTTTATCGTGCTCTCGGGGCGGGTCAAGCTTTATCGGACGGCCTCATCCGGAAGAGAACAGATCCTGGAAACCTTGGAAGCCGGCGACACCTGTGCTTGCAATCCGGGCTCTTCGGCCTGGAGTTGCGCGACGACGGCGGAAGCCGTCACTCCCGCGACCGTTTGGTTCCTTTCTCGCGATGACTATATCAAGATGGTGAACACCAATTCAAGAGTAAGCCACACCTTGAATCAGTTGTTTGCGGAGAAACTGCGAAGTTTCGGAACCTTGATCGAAGAAGTTTCTCTGAAGGATGTGAAAAAGCGATTGATCAAATTTTTATTGGATATGCTGAAAGAGAAAAGTTATCAAGGAGACGGCAAGGATACCCTCCTCATCCCGTTTACCCGTGAAGAAATTGCCCAGAGGCTCGGGACCGCTCGGGAAACCGTTGCGCGTTATCTGTACCAACTGAAACGGGCCCGGTTAATCGATATTAAACCAAAACAAATCATCATCCGTAACAAACCCGGCCTTGAAAAACTCCTTCAGTAAATCTCTCATTCGTCCTTCTTTCTGAGTGCCACGTTACTTTTGAATTTACCGGCGCTTTTTTGCGCCAGTACTCATCGCGTCGGACTTGACGTCCGACTGCGATGATGTAGGTGTCCGCGGTACTGTACACATTCACAATTTGGATTGTCACGCTGTACTGAGTGATTTCACGCAGAAAAGCTGTTTTCGCTGCGCCTGTTAACCCATTTCTAGGAATTACGATAGGCTGATGATGACCCTTTACCACATCCAAATCGTAAAGGACAAAGGAAGGGTGGTTGCTGCTCAAACACCGCGGAGCAGTGCCGCAGGGCAGCTTACGCTGTCCCTGCAGGCAGCCCTGCGCTCCGGAATAGCTAGAGGGTTAGGATTTTTTTCAAATAAGATTCAACTATGGCATTACTATTGAATCGTGTAAACTAAAACCCAAAAGGTGGGGTGTGTCTACGCGAATTCTTCAGATCGTTTTAATTCTTCTTGTAGGGAGTTTCCAGCGTTTGGCTTTGGCCGAGACGCCGGATGGTAATTCATGCGTTTCGTGCCATTCGGACATTTGGGAAGAGGTCAGCGCGAGCATCCATTCGCAGCAAGGAGTATTCTGTCAAGATTGTCACGGCGGTAATCCGGCAATTGCGGACAAAGATTTAGCAAAAGCGGCCGGCACCGGTTACATCGGTATTCCTGACAAAGCGCAGATTGCCAAAACCTGCGGCGAATGCCACGCGGATGTGGAAAAAATGAATTTCTACGGAATCCGCACGGATCAGCTG
>JACQQT010000060.1 GCA_016206815.1 Candidatus Omnitrophota bacterium
CCAACGGTTTGAATTTTTTCCGCATCCTCATCAGGGATCTCAATTCCGAATTCTTCTTCGAGCGCCATGACGAGTTCAACCGTATCGAGAGAATCTGCACCCAAATCGTCGACGAAAGATGCTTCAGGCGTGACTTCCTCTGCCTTTACTCCTAGTTGCTCGACTATAATCTCGGTGATTTTGTCCTGAACGGCCATTCTTAATCCTCCTTCGTTAGTTACATCCCTAGTCCGCCGTCAACTCCGATTACCTGCCCCGTAATATAACCCGCTTGTTCGGAAGCCAAGAAAACAGCCGTGTTCGCTACTTCCTCCGGTTTTCCGAACCGTCCCAGCGGAATCACGTTGCCCATTTCGGCAGCAACTTTTTCCCCCAGTTGAGCCGTCATATCGGTTTGAATAAAACCTGGGGCGATTGCGTTGACAGTAATATTGCGTTTCGCCAGCTCTTTCGCAGCTGTTTTTGTGAAGGCAATCACGCCTCCCTTTGAAGCGGCGTAGTTGGCTTGCCCGGCGTTACCCGTTTTTCCGACTACCGAACTCATGTTAATAATTCTCCCACTGCGTTGTCGGATCATGGGTTTTGTCACGGCTTTTGTAAACAAGAAAACGCTTTTCAAATTAATTGAAAGAACGGTATCCCAATCCTCTTCCGACATCATCGCGAGCAACTGATCGCGTGTTGTGCCGGCATTGTTGACGAGTATATCGATCCGCGAAAGAGTGTCAAGCGTTTTTTTAACTGTTTCGTTCACCTTTGCGCTGTCCCGAACATCAAAAGCAAAATGAATCGGTTTTTGTCCGAATTGCTGCTCAATTTCCGAACAAGTTTGTTCCAAAAGAGAAAGATTTGTGGCGCAAAGGGCTAGTTTTGCGCCTTCTCGCGCAAACGCAATCGCGCATGCCTTTCCGATGCCGCGGCTCGCTCCTGTAATCAATGCAACTTTATCTTTCAGAATCATTGTGAATCCGCCAAAATTGTTTTTAATTCTTCCAATTCACTTGGTTTTTCGACACAAGTCACACGCAGCTTAGAATTGATTTTTTGCGCCAGGCCTTTCAAGACTCGGCCGGGTCCGATTTCAAATAGTTCGATAACACCCAAGCGGCCCGCCGTTTCCATCGATTTAACCCACTCAACGGGGCTTGTCAATTGCTGTGAGAGGAGGCGTCGAATCCTTTCAGGTTCCGAAACCGGTTCACCGGTTACATTTGGAATAAAGGTTCCTTCCGGGGTTTCAATTTTAGTTTGTGCTAAAGCTTGTTCCAATCCGGATCTTGCATGTGCCATCAAGGACGAGTGAAATGCGCCCCCCACTTTCAAGGGGATTGTGCGTTTGGCTCCCTTTTGTTTCGCAACTTCGCATGCCTTCTTGAGAACCTCTCGTCCCCCCGAAATCACAATTTGTTCAGGGCTGTTAATATTTGCTAATTCGGCACCGGTTTCTCGGCATACGAGGGCGCAATCTTGAGCTGAAAGTCCCAGGATCGAAGCCATCGTACCCGGATTCTTTTGATTGGCTTCTTCCATGAGTTCGCCGCGCCGGCGGACCAGTCGAAGCCCTTCTTCAAACGAAACTGCCTTCAGTACAACCAGTGCCGTGAATTCCCCAAGACTTAAGCCGCACGCCAAATCCGGACGTAACTCTGGGTAAAGCGTCCGGATCGCTGCGAGCACCGCTATGCTCGTTACAAAAATGGCAATCTGTGCGTTGACGGTTCGCGTTAGTTCGGTTTCCGGTCCCTCGAAACAAAGTTTCGACAATGAAAAGCCCAACGTTCTGTCCGCTTCCTCATAGACCTTTCGGGCTTCCAAACTTTTACGATAGAACTCCTGTCCCATTCCGACGGTTTGTGCGCCCTGCCCCGGGAATAAAAAACCGATGTTTTTCATTTACCACCGGAGCGCGCAGGCGGCCCATGTGAGACCGCTGCCAAAGGCAACCATCACGACGGTGGATCCTTTTTTAATTTTCCCCTCTTTGACTGCTTCGTAAAGCGCCACGATTGTGGAAGCAGCTGACATGTTGCCGTATCGGTCTAAGTTGACGAAAATCTTTTCAATCGGAATTTTGGTTCTATCGGATACCGCGTTTAAGATTCTTAGATTCGCTTGATGCGGAATCAGGCAATCAATGCCCTGAATCGTTAAATGTGCACGCTTGGTGATTTCTTGAATGGCATCTCCCATCGTTCTGACGGCTGATTTGAACACTTCAGCCCCGTCCATTTGAACATAATGCAGTCCAGTTTCAATCGAACTTATGCTGGGCGGAATCGCTGAACCACCGGCCGGAATTTGAAGTAATCTTGCCTGAGAGCCGTCGGACCCCATGTAGGTTGCCAAAATGCCGTGGCCGTCATGGGTTTCTCCGATGACGGCTGCACCCGCGCCGTCGCCGAATAAAACGCAGGTCGAACGGTCTTTCCAGTTGATGAAACCAGAGATCACCTCAGCGCCGACTACCAGAATATGCTTGTAAGTTTCAGAACGGATCAGGCCTTCGGCCAGTGCCAATCCATAGGTGAAGCCGGAACAGGCAGCGGACAAATCAAAAGCGGGACAGGTTGCCCCAATTTTATTTTGCAAGATGCATGCGGTTGACGGGAAAATCATATCCGGCGTTACCGTTGCCAATATAATCAAATCTAAATCCGATGGCTTTAATCCTGAGTTTTGAATGGCTTCCAGTGATGCTTTAACTGCTAAGTCGCTTGTCGCAGTTCCTTTTTCGGCGATTCGGCGCTCCCGTATTCCGGTTCGTGTCCGAATCCATTCATCCGAAGTGTCTACCATTTTTTCCAAGTCGGCGTTGGTGAGAATCCTCTCAGGCAGGTATGCGCCAAGCCCCAAGATTCCGGCTTGTTTTTTCTGCGTCATTACGGGTTCACCTTGTGGATAGGAATGGATTTAGAGGGTGAGGACGAATCACCGTTCATGTAACTGTTGATGCCGTCAATGATTCGTTCATTCACTTGTTCGACAACAGATTCGCGAGCAACGCGGATCGCATTACGAATCGCTTTTGCCGAGGAAATTCCGTGGCTGATAATCACGACGCCGTCAACTCCCAGCAAAGGCGCTCCCCCCGCATCTTCATAATTGGTTTCTTTCCGGATGGATTCAAAGGCAGGCTTACAAAAAAATGCGCCGATGCGTGCGAGAAAATCTTTTTGGATTTCCTTCGTAATCAACGTGATCATCATCTCTAAGATACTCTCCGTCATTTTCAATACGACGTTACCGGCAAATCCATCGCAAACGATACAATCGCACTTTCCGGTAAAGAAATCTCTGCCTTCAATGTTTCCCACAAAGTTTAAGCCGGAATCGCGAATCAGTTTGTAAGCTTCTTGGAGCGCTTCCGTTCCTTTGCTCTCTTCTTCTCCGATATTCAAGAGTCCTATCGTCGGTTTTTTCTTTTTGAGCAAGTGACGGGCATAAGTGTCAGCCATGATGGCGTATTGAAGCAGATGTTCGGGGGCAGGGTTGATATTGGCGCCTACGTCGATCGCAATCGAAATGCCGTGAAGCGTTGGAATTGAAATCGCGATACCGGGCCGTCTAATGCCGGGCAGCAACCCCAGGTTTAAGGTCGAAGCGGCGACTGCTGCACCTGTATTGCCGGCAGTGACAACCGCATCCACTTCTTTTTGTTTCAATAATTGAATCGCAACAGAAAGCGATGAGTCTTTCTTTTTTTTGATCGCTTGTACCGGGGAGTCGCTCATCGCAACGACTTCGGAAGCATGCCGGATCGAAATTTTTCCGCCCGGAACTTTGTGGCGATAAAGTTCGCGTTTGATGGCGTCTTCCCGTCCTGTGATGATGATTTCTAAGTCACCAAAAAGGTGAGCGGCCTGCACCGCACCTTCTACGACCAGTTGCGGCGCGTAGTCGCCACCCATTCCATCGACTGCAATTTTAATCATGACGAGGTTTCAGAACTTTCTTTTGATTTAGCGGCTAAGGTGATGACTTGGCGTCCGCGGTAATATCCACAGGACTTGCAAATTCGATGCGACACCAGAGCCCGCCCGCAGTTTGAACATTTAGAAAGAGAACGCGGTTGTAAATGGTCGTGCGCCCTTCTTAAGTTCGTTCTCGTATTGGAATGCCGTCGTTTTGGATGTGCCATTTATTTATTCTTTCGTTTTATCCGTATTTTCCCGGTTTGAAATTTTGTTTTTTTACAGCTGCATGATTCCTGATTCAAGTTGATTCCGCAAGTTTCGCAAATGCCGCTGCAGTCCGGTTTGCATAAGAAACGATCGGGGTGTTCCAACAGGAGGATATCCCGCAAATCTGCCGTCGTATCAATCGTTTCTTTTCCTTGAGCGTCGTATGTCAGTTCAAACGGTGCTCGCACTGGGCTTTGATTTTTTTCTAAACACCGCGCGCAGACTTGCTCGATCTGACTTTCTAAAATACCGCGAAACGTGACGGTATTGCGAATGCGTTCTGCCGAACCTTCCAAGTCCACCTTCTTCAAATAATGAAGGTCAACAAATTCAAGATCAAGCTCCCGCGGATTATAAGAGGTTTGTAATTGTTCTACAACTCCTTCTTTAAAAATTCCTACCTTGAGAATCATCACGGTAACTCTGAAGCAATTAAAACTGGTGCTCTTTTAATGCTTTTTTGACGAAGGGCGGCACAAATTTTGACACGTCCCCGCCCAATCTGGATATTTCCTTGATCAACCGAGATGAAAGATAAAAATGTTTTTCAGAGGGCATCAGGAACATGGTATCGATCTCTTCCGCTAACAAACGGTTTGTCAACGCCATCTGAAATTCATAATCAAAATCCGACGTAGCGCGCAGTCCGCGAATAATGGTTCCGATCTCCTTCGCTTTTGCGAAGTCGACCATTAAACCGTCAAAACCTTGTACCGTCACGCCTTTTTTCCCCGCAATGGCTTGTTTGAGCAGTTTAATTCGTTCTTCAAACGAAAAGAGGGGCTTTTTTTCGTTGTTGATTGCAACCGCGACATGAACCTCGTCAAACAGTTGACGTGCCCGATCGATCAGATCGATATGTCCGTACGTCACGGGGTCAAAACTGCCGGGATAAAGCGCTCGCCTTTGTTTTGATCGACTCACAAACTACCCGCCTTGCTTAAAAAACTTACAAAAGTCTGCCCAATTTTGGTGCTCCGTTCCGCACGAAGTGTCTTTAGAAAATTGGGTAGGCCTTCTTGATTTGAGTGTCCGACGACTATACATCCGAGGGGGGCTACTATAGCAGAATGATCTAAACGGTGCAATACTTTTTTTATAAGTCCTTTATTATGAGGGGGATCCAGAAAAATTAAGTCAAAGCTTTTAGTCTTTTTTTCAAGCCGGTCGATCGCCTTCAAAACAGGCATCCGAATCACTTTACTGGATGATTCCAAGGTAAGCATTTTTAGGTTACGCATCACGCAATTTGTTGCGGCCTTTGCCGAATCGACGAAACATATCTCCAGGGCTCCCCGGCTTAACGCTTCAATTCCCAGACTGCCGCTTCCGGCAAACAGATCGAGTACCGCTGCCGACCTGCACCGGCCTCCCAAAATGTTAAAGATCGTTTCTTTGGCACGGTCCGTGACGGGACGTGTGAGAAACGTTTTTGGGAAGAAAAGCTGCCGCCGTTTCAACGTACCGCCGATGATTCTCATGATGTCAAAATTTGTTTTTACGATAGTTCATTTCTTCTGCGATGAACGCATGTTCCGGTTTGGTTAAGTCCGCATCGTCTTGCAATAGTTGCTTCACTTCGTCCCGAACAACGGTGAGCAATTCCGCATCACGAATCAAACTTGCAACTTGGAAAAACGGGATGCCGCTTTGCTTGGTTCCAAAAAATTCTCCGGGCCCGCGAAGGATCAGATCTTCTTCTGCGATGGTGAATCCGTCACGAATCTTCGTCATGATTCGAAGACGCCTTTTCCCTTCTTCCGTCGTCGGATTTCCAAAAAGAAAACAAGACGCTTCTTGATTGCCGCGGCCGATTCTTCCGCGCATTTGATGAAGCTGAGAAAGTCCGAATCGCTCCGCATTTTCGATGACCATGCAAGTGACGTTTGGGTTATCGATCCCGACTTCAATGACGGAGGTCGCAATCAAAATTTTGATTTCGCTTTTATGAAATTTTTCCATCACCAGATCGCGCTCCTTTTTGAGAAGTCTCCCATGGACCAAACCAAGGGGAACATCTCGAAAAACCCCTTTTCTAAGACGTTCGTATTCTTTGGTTGCGGCGTTCAGCGTGTACAGTTCCGCTTCCTCGTCTTCGGTTGATTTTTCGGTAATTCCCGGCCGCATGATTTCATCGATAATGGGAAATAGGATATAGGCTTGCTCGTTTTTTTTCAAAACGCGCGATCGGATATGGTCAAAGACCTCACCTTCTTTTTGATGGCTGATCCAGTAAGTTTTAATGTTTTTTCTGCCTTTGGGGAGGGTCCGAATCATGGAGATATCAAGGTCTCCGTACAGGGTCAGCCCCAGGGTGCGCGGGATCGGGGTTGCCGTCATCACCAACAAATGCGGCCGCGGGCGCTTCAAAACAAGTTTTGCGCGTTGGCGGACACCGAAACGATGTTGTTCATCGATCACAACAAGTCCCAGGCGGTTGAAATCAACCTCTTCTTGAAGCAGTGCATGGGTTCCCACCACAATCGAAACGGAACCTTTTTTGATTCGCTGCCGTACGTTTTCCCGCTCCGACGGTTCCAAACTGCCCGTTAGGAGCGCGGCTGAAATATTGAGAGGCGCATACAATTTCTTTAAAGTTTGATAGTGTTGCTCTGCCAGAATTTCGGTAGGAACCAGCAAAGCACCTTGCAAATGGCTGCGTGCGGCGAGAAAAAGAAAGAAAGCCGCCACGACGGTTTTGCCGGATCCGACTTCCCCCTCGAGGAGGCGATTCATCGGTATTTCACCTGAAGTGTTTTCGGCAATTTCATGAATCACCTTTTCTTGATCGGGGGTTAGTTCAAAAGATAAAACATGTTTAAATTCTGCCAGGAGCTCCCGGCTATTTTGCAATGGAATGGCCCGCTCCTTTAATTGAACGGATCGGATTCTGGATAAAAGAATTGTTTCAAAGAGAAAAAATTCGTCGAAGATGACACGGCGGCGGGCAGCCTCGAGCGATTCTGAGTCTTTTGGAAAGTGCATCGCTTGAATTGCAGCAGGCAGCTCCACGAGCGAATATTTTTTTCTGACAGCCTCAGGCAGAAATTCTTGGATTTCTTTCAAAACGTAGTGATCCGTTACTTCCTTCATGGCAGTGCGAAGAGATCGCTGAGCCAATCCTTCGCTCAAAGGGTAAATGGGTGTAATCCGGCCGGTATGAATGGGGTCAGTTTCTTCCTGTTTAATTTGCTCATATTCCGGAGAGCTCAATTGGAGTCTTCCCTGATATCGCTCGGCTTTACCGCTCAGGATGATCCGGTCCCCTACTTGGAACTGATTTTTCAAGTAAGCTTGATGAAACCAAATGGCAGGCAAAGTTCCCGTTTCATCCCCGACAATCAATTCGAAAATACTGCCCTGCTTCAAAGGGCGGATTCCAAGGGTGATGACTTCCCCGCAAACGGTTACGGTTTCTCCCGGTTGGATATGCGCAATGGATTCAAAATGGGCGCGGTCCTCATATCGGCGGGGAAAAAAATAGCAGAGATCGCGTATGGTCTGAACGCCCAGGCGGTTCAGCGCTTCGAATCGTTTCGGGCCGATTCCGCGAATGAAACGCGCAGATTTTGTTTCAGTTTCCATCAGGTGTTAAAACCAACTTATGATGGCGGCGGGGTTGCGGGCGATGCTTCTTCAACAGCAGCAGGCGTTCCTTGGGTAGTTTCGTCCGCAGTCTGTACTTCTTTTTCAAGCGCTTCTTTAATTTTGGAAAAGTCAACTTGAGCAACGTCTTTGGGAGATGTGACCAATGATTTCGATTTTTTTATCTCGATCATATTGAGCGCCAAGCACGTAAATAGAAATATAATGGCGCATCCGGTGGTGACTCGTGTTAAAAAACTGGCCGTTTTTGTTCCCAAGATGGATTGCGGAGTTCCTCCAAAAACACCCCAACTTAAACCTTGCCCTCGGCCCGCCTGGAGCAAAATCACCGCAATTAAGAAGACGCATACGAAAACATGTAAGATGACAATGACAACCGTCATTCCCGTTCCCTTTTATTTGGATGCATTTGAAAATTCTTCCGGCTTGGCGTTTGTAACGATTTGAATAAATGATTCCGCTTTAATTGAAGCCCCTCCGACTAATGCCCCATCCACATTGGGTTTTGCCATGAGCTGTGTCGTGTTGTCGGGTTTGACGCTTCCGCCGTAGAGGATTTTAATTCGTTCCCCTACCGCATTTCCAAACTGTTCGTTGAGTAATCTTCGGATGTAGGAATGCATTTGTTCGGCTTGCTCCGGGGTTGCGGTTCGTCCGGTTCCGATGGCCCATACCGGCTCGTACGCAATCACAACACGGTCAATTTCGTCCGCTTTCAGCGCTTTTAATGAATTTTCAAATTGCTGTTTCACGATTTCAAATGCCCGCCTTGCTTCTCTTTCCTCCAGGGTTTCCCCCACACACAAGATTGGGACTAGGTTATATTTCAAAGCTGCAAGCACTTTTTTATTGATCATCGCGTCGGTTTCTTTAAAAAGTTGCCGCCGCTCGGAGTGGCCTAAAATCACGTAGCGACAACCGACGTCTTTTAACATCAGAGGCGATATTTCTCCGGTAAAGGCACCCTCGGTTTCCGAGTACATATCTTGAGCACCCAATTCAATTTTGGTGTCTTCTATCTCTTTCGAAATAGCGGCGAGTGCCGTAAAAGGAGGACAAACCACAATTTCACAATCCGTGATTTTATGAACGCCGGCTTTAATAATGTTAACGAGGTTCACTCCTTCCGGAATGCTCTTGAACATTTTCCAGTTTCCGGCAATGAGCGGTCGTTTCACTTGGATGCCTTTTCTTTCCGGCGTTTTTGTTCCGCCAATGCCTCAATTCCGGGAAGTACTTTGCCTTCCAAATATTCCAGCGAAGCGCCTCCTCCGGTTGAGACATGCGACATTTTATCTTCTAATCTCAGTTCCGAAACAGCCGCGGCCGTTTCTCCGCCGCCGATGACGGTTGTGACATCGCTTAAATGAGCAAGGCATTCAGCAATTTGGCGGGTGCCGTTTGCGAATGCCTTAATTTCAAATACGCCCAGAGGTCCATTCCAGACAATCGTTTTTGCTTTTCGGCACACGATTTGGAATCGCTCGGTTGTTTTAGGCCCAATGTCCACGCCCATCCAGCCCTCGGGGATATCCAAATCTGAGATGTTAGTTTTTGCGTCTTCGGTGACACTTTCGGTGATGACGTGATCCAATGGCAGAACAAACTGCACTTTCTTTTCTTTCGCTTTTTCAAGAATTTGTTTCGCAATTTCAAAGCCGTCAAAATCAAACTTTGAATTTCCGATTTTATGCCCTCTTGCTTTTAGGAATGTATAAGCCATGGCTCCGCCAATCAAGAGGTAGTCTACTTTGGACATTAAATTTTCGATGACCTTTATTTTATCGACCACTTTCGCCCCGCCTAAAATCGCAACAAAGGGCCTCTGGGGATTTTTAAGTACGCGGTCAAAATATTCGATCTCTTTTTGAAACAACAAACCGCAAGCCGACGGCAGAAATTTCGCAATGCCAACCGTTGACGCATGGGCACGGTGAGCAGCCCCGAAGGCATCATCGACGTAGAGG
>JACQQT010000055.1 GCA_016206815.1 Candidatus Omnitrophota bacterium
GAGATGCTTCGGCTTTGCCTCAGCATGACATCGAGCGTCATCCTGAGCGTAGCGAAGGATCTCGATGTCAGATTGCTTCGGCTTCACTCTGAATACTGCCTCGCAATGACGATTTGTGTGCTTATGCTCTGGGATGCGCTTGATCATAAGCTTCCCTCAGCCGCTTAGCTGAAACATGCGTATAAATCTGAGTGGTCGAAAGATGGGCATGGCCCAATAGTTCCTGAACACTTCTTAAATCAGCTCCCCGATCTAGAAGATGCGTGGCAAAGGTATGGCGCAAGGTATGAGGTGATATTTCTTTCTTAATGGCAGCGCGCTTAGCACACTTTAAAATAACCCTGCGTACGCTTCGGTCAGTCAGCCGGGTTTTCTGGCGATTTAAAAAAAGAGGTTGCAATCTCGTTTCTGCCTGAGCCGGCAAGGCGTCCAGATATTCTTTGATGGCCTGGGCAGCACAAGATCCGATGGGAACAATCCGCTCTTTTTTCCCTTTACCTCTCACTTTGAGAAGTGAGCTCAGAAGATCAATGTCTTCTGCATTCAATCCCACCAATTCACTGACGCGGATTCCCGAGCTGTACAGGACTTCGAGAATAGCGCGATCGCGTTTCATTTCCCACTTATCCCCTTGAGTGGATTCAAGCAGATGTTCCACTTCTTGAGTTTCAAGGAAGGAGGGGAGATGTCTTTCCCGCTTGGGGGTGGCAATCCCGCTTGCAGGATTAGCGCTCACGAGGTGTTCACGAGTAAGATATTTAAAGAAAGACTTCAGGCAGGCAAGTTTGCGGGAAACCGTGCTTTTTAGAAATTCTTTTTCCTTCAGATGGGCCAAAAACCGGCGGATCGCAATATAATTGACTTCGCTCAAAGAAGATTTCCCGAGAAAACGGAAAAACTCGATCAGATCGCTTCGATAATTCTTAACCGTATGCGGCGATGCATTTTTTTCAGCCTCAAGAAAATTGAGGAAACGGTCAACATAAGTGTCTACAGACATACCGGACTCGCCTACAGGTTCCCGAGCCGCGCTTCTCTAAAAGAAGCGCTGCCCTTCAACGCATTAAACTTATGATGTGTGTATTAAACGTCCTCGCCTACTTCTTCAACCTCGGGAGGCTTTTCTTCGGACCCCTCTTCGGCAGATTCATTCGTGGGAAGTTGATTAACAAGGTAGTCGCAGTTTGGATAATTCGAACAGCCGAAAAATTTCCGCCCCCCTTTTCCTTTTCGCTTAACCAAATAACCGCCGCAATCAGGTTTGGGACACGCCACACCGGTGGAAATAGGTTTTGTATTCCGACACTCGGGAAAACCGGAGCA
>JACQQT010000056.1 GCA_016206815.1 Candidatus Omnitrophota bacterium
GCCCAAAGCCGTCTGAACGGCAAGCAGACGTGCGGCCTCTTTTGAAAGACCTCGGGTTTCGCCAAACTTGGCCAACAATTCCATCATCAGAAAAAAATATGCAGGCCCGCTTCCGCTCACGGCAGTCACCAAGTCAAAATGTTTCTCGCTCAATCGAACCGTTTTCCCGCAGCCCGAAAAAATAATCTCAGCCGTTTGAAGGGCCGAACGTTTGGGGCTTGCAAGCGCTGTGACGGCTTCTCCGACTTGAGCTCCCAAATTGGGCATCGCCCGAACCACGGTCGGCTGCCCTCCCAAAAGCCGTCTTAATTTTTGAATGGGAACACCTGCCAGAATACTGATCACGATGTGGCTAGATTTGAGAACGCTCCGGATTTCCTTGGCCACGGTCGACAGATCCTGAGGTTTTACGGCAAGAAGCACGATTGCGGAAGAGCGAACGAGATCGGCCAAATTCTGAGCGCTGCGGACGCGATACAATCGGGCTATCCGTCTTTTCTTTCCGGGCAACGAATCGTAGACAAACACACGACGGGATCCGGCAATCCGGTTCTCGAGAAGTCCCGCCGCAATGGCGCTTCCCATATTACCGCAACCGATCAATCCTATGGTTTGACGGATTTGTTTCATCATTTTCTCGAACGCTCGCCAAAGACCGCTGAACCGATCCTCAGGAGGTTCGCCCCTTCTTCGATCGCAATTTCAAAGTCCGAACTCATGCCCATCGAAAGGTATTGCCACGAGCTGCCTGAAAACTGTCGGTTGAGTTGATCCCTTAATGTCTTCAATAAATGAAAAGAAGCCCGGACGTTTGCTTCATTTCGCGTATTCGGGCCGATCGTCATCAATCCGCACAGTTTTAAACGGCCGAAACCACAAATTTCTGAAATCGGCTCTTCCAGTCCCTTAGGTGAAAAACCATGCTTGGTCGTTTCACCGGAAGCATTCACCTGGATCAATATCTCCACGGTCTGGTTCAACCGATCGGCCTGTTTCTGGAGTTCTCTGGCCAGTTCCAGGCGGTCGCAGGAGTGAATCATGGCCGCATGACCGATTAAATGCTTTACCTTATTAGTCTGCAAATGACCGATAAAATGCCAGCGAATGTCGCCGGGCAACCGCTTTGCTTTCGCCGTCAGATCTTGAACCCGGTTTTCTCCAAAATCCCGCACGCCCAGATCGTAAGCTAGGCGGATTCGGTCGACATCAACTTCCTTCGTCACCAAAACCAACCGAATGGCTTCGGGATCGCACCCTGCCCGTTCTGCCCGGGCCCGAATGCGCTCTGTGACGATCCGCAACCGCTCTTCCACCATAAGTTTGTTAATCTAGCATAGAGCGTTCAAAATTTGGCATTTTTTTACCAATCGTTAGGCGATCAGCTTGCGGAAGGTTTCTTCGACTCGGTCCAGCTTGCCAATCGCGATCAAAAGGACGACGTCGGCCGTTTCTTTCCTCGCATAATAGGCATCCCGGCCGGCTGCCTCACGGCCTTGAATCAAGGTTTCGCGGGATCCGTCTCGGAACGTGATGCGAATCACCCGAACGCCCCGCTCCAAATCCAGCTTGGAATTCTTGAAATCTTCGGGATCCAGAAAATCCTTCACATAAAGTTCGTTCAACCGGACCAAAAGATCGCTCACCGCATCAGCACCCAAAACCGCTTTGACCGGTTCCAGCAGCATCCATTCTTCGCCTTTCTTTTCGATCTTAAATTCCTGTTTCGACGAACGAAACTGAACGCCCGTGACTTCCTGATCCGACAGCGTAAAAACCTGTTTCTTCCGAACCGAATAAAGCGTTTTGTCAAATGCCTTCAGAAACTTCGAATCGATCAAGAAATACCGAGGCTCATGTTCCCATCGGGCGTAAACCCCTTCGGCAATCGCCGCATCCGATCCGACGGAAAGACACTGCATTTTGGATTTTAAATTGGTCGAAACACAAACGGAAAGGCGCGGTCGATCCAAGCCAAATTCCTCCGCCTGGCTCGGATCAAACGAAAGCTGCCGGAGACGGGGAGTCAACCTTAGCAAAGAGACAAGGCCGTTCGCCACGATAGGCTCTGCGGGATACCGAACGGGCTGAATCACCTGCCAGGAACCGTCTTTTTCCCTCTCGAGCGAAAGGGACGTTCCTGCTTCGGTATCATTGATCGTCAAACGGTTGATCTGTTCTTTGTTTTCCAATGCGAGAACGGCGGTTTGCTTCACTTCCGGAGAAAAGGAAAAAACATTCTCCCCTGAAGGCTTGCGGTGGACCGTTACATAATAGAAAGCAACCAGGAACAGCAGAACGCCTAAGAAAAGCAAGGTTCTCTTCTGATTCAACGGTACCGTCTCCTCCAGAA
>JACQQT010000057.1 GCA_016206815.1 Candidatus Omnitrophota bacterium
ATCTTGAATCAACCCCGATTCGTCATCATTGATATAACAGCTGGCCGTGATATGCATGGGGTTCACTAAAACAAGGCCTTCTTTGACACCGGAGTTCCTGACAATCTCTTCTACCTGAGACGTGATGTTCAGGTATTCCCGTCTTTTTTGTGTTTTCATCCAAAGATATTCTCGATAAGATTTCATCTCGTGGGTCGTTCCCAGACTGGGATTGTAACGCGCCTCCTGAACCTATGCAAGCATGAGATGGTGAGGGGTGCCTACCACGAATGGCGAGGAACATTCATTTGACAAACCAGTCTGATCCGTATACTTTTTACCCACTAACTTACACCTTATGGAAAAACCTAAAAGTTTAAGTCCGGACTTATACGATAAGAATTATTACCTTCACAGTCTCCCGGGACTTGAACACATTCAAAACGAAGAGATTTTGGATCCTGCCGCTATCGAAACCGTTCGATTCGGTCAGATGAAACCCGGTGGCCGCATTCTAGATTTTGGATGCGGAAGAGGCGCTTTAGCCATCACGCTGGCCAAAAAAGGCTGGATGGTTGTGGGCGTGGATTTCAGCAAATCGGCCATTGAATTCGCGCGTGATTTATTGAAACGGTTCCCGGATGATATCAAAAACCGTGTCCGATTTGAACAAATGGAAATGGCCGATCTTTCTTATGATTCAGAGTTTGATACCATTATTTTTAACCAAGTCTACGAACATCTCCACCCTTGGGAGCTTGAAATTTTAATTCCCAAGTTTAAACGTGCCCTCAAACCAAACGGGATGCTGGTCATCAGCACGCCAAATCTCGACTATATCCGCTACCTTTTTCCACTGAAACGAATGGCCAACCTTCCGTTCAAAATCGTGAAGGAAATCCTGCGCGTGTTCCGGGGCAAAAGCAGACACACCGCTTCTTTCGGAATTTTCCTCAAAGAAATTTTCAAAATCCGCTATCCCGAAAGTGAGCACACCCGCCTTCACATTAACCTGCAAACGCCCGCCGGCATTCGCAGGGCGTTGGAACAACAGGGATTTCAAGCGCAAGCGGAGTGTGTCGACTCCCACGCGGATCTTCTCAGTCTCGTGGCGAAACGGTGGTGGGGAGAAACGATTTGGTTAACGGGGACCGTCAAGAATCAAACTGCGCAAGCTCAACTTTAGATTTGAGAACTTCCGGAATGCGAACGGGTTTTAGATTCCGGTCTCCAAAAACGTGTATGGTATACCCCGTGGCGATTGGTCTTGCGGCACCGTTTTTTAAAACCTGGTACTCAAAACGGATGGAACTTTGCCGGACTTGGCTGACCAGGGTCCGAACCGTGAGAAGATCGTCATAAGAACTGGGCCCTAAATATCGGCATTGAGCTTCTGCGACCGGAAGAAAAATGCCCTGCTTTTCAAACTCGGAATAGACAATGCCAAGCGCCCGGAAATATTCCGTTCGGGCTGCCTCAAACCAGACGAGATAATTCGCATAATAACTAATCCCCATCCGGTCGGTTTCCGCGTAACGAACGCGCGTTTGATAGTCAAAAAATTTCATTTGCTTTGATCGGAAGTCTTGGAAGGCGCGGTCACGCTGGTTGCTCCGCTCGCCGTTTTGTCAGAAGGGGTTGGTTTCGCTTCAGATTGGTTTTTCTTCTCTGCTTCTGCCTTTTTCTGATAACTTGTCGAACGATAATCGGTTTGATAAAAACCGGTTCCCTTAAAAATAATACCGCCGCCTTTGCCGATTAATCGACGAACACTGCCCTGACAAACCGGGCAGATTTTAATCGCTTCAGCCGTGATCGATTGAAATTGTTCGAACTGATGCGAACACGCATCACACTGATATTCGTAAGTGGGCATCCGCTACTCCCTCTGCCACCGGGTGAAAAAACTTTTGCCCGAGGCGCCTTGATCTCTTAATTTTCCAAATTCTTCTAAGAGTTTTTTCTCCTCCGCAGATAAATGCTCCGGTATTTCAACGTTCACACGCACCAACTCATCCCCCACCCCATAACCTCTGAGATCGGAAAAACCTTTTCCCTTTAGTCGAAACACTTTTCCCGGCTGCGTGCCGGCCGGAATTTTCAAACGCACTTTTCCGTTTAACGTCGGAACTTCAATTTGAGTTCCGAGGGCAGCTTGATGAATCCCGATCTTTGCTTCCAACAGCAGATCTCGTCCGGCGCGTTCAAAAACCGCATGCGGTTTCACGGATACATAGACATAAAGGTTTCCTCTGGCACCGCCTCGCTCGCCCGCTTCTCCTTCTCCGGAAATTTTAAGCTGCGAACCATCTTCAATCCCGGCTGGAATTTTGATATTCAGTTTCCTGTTTTTTTGAACTCTGCCGTTTCCGTGACAGTTTTTGCATGGTTTGGTAATCTGCTTGCCTTCCCCATGGCAACGGGGACAGGTCCGGCGCATCGTAAAAAACCCTTGTGAGATTCTCACTTCACCGTGTCCGCCGCAATCCGAGCAGATCGTCGGCTGGCTTCCCGGCTCAGCCCCGCTTCCCCGGCAGGAATCGCAATGCTCGGCACGCAGAAACTCAACCGTCACTTCTTTCCCGTGAGCTACCTCTTCGAGAGAAATCTCAACTGAATATTCCAAATCCGATCCGCGAATACCGCTTCGAGCTCTACCGGCCCTGTGAGCGCTCGTGCCGAAAAAATCTTCGAAAAGATCTCCGAAAATATCGCCGAATCCTTGGAAAGCCCCTTCAAAACCTTCAAACCCCTGAAAACCGCTTCCGCCAAGCGAATGTCCGAATTGATCGTATTGAGCTCGCTTCTGTGAATCACTTAAAACGGCGTAAGCCTCGGCTGCTTCTTTGAAACGTTCCTCCGCTTCTTTGTTACCCTTATTGCGATCGGGATGATACTTCAGCGCCAACTTCCGGTAGGCCTTTTTGATTTCATCGGCGGAAGCGGTTTTGGAAACGCCCAATACTTCGTAATAATCTCTTTTGTTCGTACCGGTTGCCATGGTTTACGTCAGCTCTTCGCTTTTCTCCTCTGAAGAAAGTGTCCCGCTCTGAACCGAAACTTTGACCTTTGCGGCACGAAGCAATTTCCCGTTGAGTTGATATCCTGCTAACGCTTCCTCAACCACAATGCCTTCCGGCTCTTTCGGAGAAACCACATGACCCACGGCTTCATGCTGATGAGGATCGAAAGGCTTCCCAAGCGTTTCCAGACGCTTCAACCCCCGTTCCGCTAAAGCAGAGCTCAGTTGCTTTTGAATCAATAAGAATCCATCTTGAATCGACTTCGTCTTCTCATCATCGCTCCCCTCCAAATGTGCTAATGCCAACTCAAAATGATCCAAAGTCGGCAGAAGATCGTAAATGGTTCCTTCAAGCGCAAACTTCAAAAATTCTTCGCGTTCTTTGGCTAAACGTTTCTTGGCGTTATCAAAGTCAGCCGCAGAGCGAAGCAGCCGGTCTTGAATTTGTGAAAATTCTTCCGCCTTGCGCAAAAGTTCCTCATGCTCAGTTCGACTGATCTGCACGGTCTCGGGACCATCCGAATCGGGAGTAGAAGATAAGGATTGTTTTTTCTTGTGGGTCATATCGATCACCACTGTTCCAATGCCTCGCCGAAGCGTCGCGAAACAAAATCGACCAGCGAGATGATTTTTTCATATTGCATGCGCCTCGGTCCCAATACACCGATACTGCCGACCGTTCGCTGGTTCACCCGATACTGAGCCGTCACTAAAGAACAATCCCAAATATCAGCACAATGGTGTTCTAGTCCGATCTGTACTTGAACGCCTTCCTGAATCGGACGCGAGCTCAGTAAATCTGCCAGGTGTTCCCGGGTTTCCAACGTTCTAAATAACCGGCGTGATTTTTCCCAATTTTGAAACTCGGGTTGCTCCAAAATATAACGGGAACCTTGTACGGCGAGACGCCTCTGTTCCGTTTTCGGAAAACCTTGGGCCACAATGTCGATAGCGGTTTGGTGCAAAACATGCAGCGAATCCTGTACACGTTCCAACTTTTCGGTCAAATAAGTCTGCACTTGTGCCAATAACATGCCTTCCAGTTCCTGGTTCAGAAAACGATTGATTCGAGTGAGCTCCTCGGCAGGAATCGTTTCTTTCATGTCCACCGCCTGGCTTTGGACAAAACCGTTTCTGGTGACCCAGACAACTAATAAATTCCGCCGGTTTAAGGGGGCCAATTCAATTCGTTTCAGTACCATCCCCTCAAATGTCGGAAACATCACTAACCCCGCTTGTTCGGAAAGCGTAGAAAGAATCTTGGACGTCCGTTCAATGAGAGTTTCCATGTTATCGATCCTGCCTCGGTATTCTCGTGCTACCAGCGCCACAACATGGGGAGGAACTCTTGACTCTGACATCAGACAATCTACATAATACCGATAACCCTTGTCGGTCGGAATGCGCCCTGCGGAAGTATGCGGCTGCTGAATAAAGTTCCGCTCTTCTAAATCATGCATTTCGTTGCGAATCGTCGCAGGTGAAAGTTCCTGTGAATAGGTCTTTGCAATCGTTCTGGAGCCGACCGGACTCACCGTCTTTACATAAGTTCCGACGATGAGTTTGAGGACTTCTTGCTGGCGTCTGGTTAAATTTTCCATTCTTTATTCCTGCCTTGACCTAACGATTGAATTGAAGAAACGCACACAAACTTAGCGCTCTCAATATCAGAGTGCCAAACGATTTTATCACGGATGACACTGCCCTGCAAGGATTTGCATCTTATTGAAAATAAACAGGATAAGAAATGTTTCCAGCTAAAAAGTATTGCCTGACTGAGCGCCGAGAAGCACCGCAATATCTATTTTCTTCTTCTGAAAAAGGCTCAAGCGCTCGGGGATCAGGCGAAGCATTTGAGATTCGCCGCCGGGCTGCCATACCAATTCCAAATCGTGATCATCCTGAAACTGATAACTGCGAAGAAGGTCTGTAAACTCGCGAAGGACTAAATTGAACAAATAAAGAACGTCTTCATCTGAAATGACCTTGGTCATCGAACTCCTAGAAGGATTTTGCATTTGCTTTGTTATAAAATCAAAATAAAGAGCAAAGGAAGGCCCATCCTGCGCAGAAACGGATGCATCAGCGGGTTCATCTCGATGTACAAAATTAATCTGAGCACGCCGAACCGTGTGGCGAATCCGTTCATCGCCTAGGAGGAGCGCTTGAACCCTCCGATTGAGCTGACGGGCCAAAAAATCCCCCAATTTGATTTCTTCGACCTGAAACTGTCTCGGCCAAGTTTCCAAATCTTGGGCCAGATTCAGTTCCGGTGGCAAAGGAATTTTTCGAAGTTGTTTTGTGTCATCGACATAATAGAAAGGAACGACCTGCGCAATCTTAAACTGTTGGCCGGAAGGTTCCACCACAAAGATGTATTCCAGGGTCGTGCCGGACGGATAAGAGAATGCACTGCTTGAAACGCCCGGTTTGGGCTCATACGTTTCGGTTAATTTGACATAAACCAGGGCCTGTTGCCCGCGATAAGGACGGCTTTTGATCATGTTTAATTCGACATTTACGTTTTGCTTGTCTTGAATGGTGGTTAAGAACTGGTAAAGAAGGGGGGGTAACGTCTCGGGTGAAAACGGTACGGCAAGGTAGCGCTCGGACAATTCTTTGCCGTCCAGTAGGGACGCATTTTCAAACAACTGGCGAACCGGTTTTTCCCATAAAATGGAGCGATTGAATTTCAGCTCATGGAGGACACGTTTTCGGTACTCCGTCCGTGAAATATCCCAAAGACGGACACGCCTGACATCCGGAACGTAACCCATGAGCACCAACTGAAGTCCGGTGGATTCAACATCGGTTGCCTGAAGCTCATAAAAATCAATCGGCCGGTCGGAACTCAGCAATACCCTTGAAATCGTAAACAGAACGTTTTCCAGCTGATCCATTGCTTCCGGTTCCGGTTCAAAGAGTGAATCCAAATTGTTAATATTGCCGGACAGGATTTCTTCTTTCACGTTGGCAGTGAACAATTTCTTTAAGGGGAGGAAAACACCGATGGTTTTTCCTGCAAACTGGACTTCCACATTTTCAATCTTATATTCTTTCCTGCAGATTTCCTGGATGGAGGCGGCGACTTTGTCTTCCGGATAAGTGGCGGAATTGCATCCGGAGAAGCCCATTACAATCGCCAAACTCAATAGCGGGAAGTAAAACAAAAACGGAAAGGAAAATTTTGTAAAAATAGCGGAGCGCCTTGCCCCGCTATCATGATGAATCATAGGAAGGTAAATTTAGCTTTTGGGTTCAGACTCGGAATTCAATTTGGTCGAACCCTCCGGATTTTTTTGAAACGCGCGTGGATTGGCTCTTCCATATTCGGCGAAGATGGCTTCAATCTCGTCAAACTCGAGTTCCTGTCTCACCAATAATTCATGTGCGAAGCGCTCTAAGATAACTTTTTCTGCTTTCAGCAACTCGTCGACGTCATTCATGCAATCCTTCAAAATTTTATTCGTATCGTCGTTGAGTTTTGACTTCACTGTTTCCGAAAGCTCATTCTCGGGAATCGCCGTATAATCTCCGATATAACCGGAGGGTCCCATTCCCAATTTCCAAACCATGAAATGGGCAACTTTCATCGCGTTAGAAAAGTCAGCCGAAACACCGGTGGTCGTAACACCCTTCTTAATTCTTTCTGCCACATAACCTGCGACCGCACATTTGATATCGGCAAGCAGCTTGTCGCGATCATGAGAAAACATTTCTTCGCGCGGCTGATGATGGACCACGCCTAAGCTTGTTTTTCTCGGAATAATCGAAGCTTTAAACACATCGTCGGTCGGGTGAAGCAAGTAAATGGTCACCAAATGACCGGCTTCATGATAAGCCGTCATCTCTTTTTCGGAATCCTGCATCTTGATTTTATTTTTGATGCCTAACTCAATGCGCTCGATTGCCTCCGTAATTTCCTTGTAAGAAATCACTTCCTTGCCGTTTCGAGTCGCAATCAAAGCGGCTTCTTTAATGATGTTTTCAATTTCCGCCGGTGACTTTCCCACCGCCTTGCGCGCCAAGTGCCCCACATCAATGGAGGCTTCATGCTTCACTTTGCCCAGATAATATTGGAATAATTTCTCACGCCCTTCAAGCCCCGGACGCGTAATGTAAACTTTCCGGTCAAATCGGCCCGGCCGAAGAAGCGCGGGGTCGAGAGAATCTTCGGAAGCGTTTGTGGCGCCGATCACAATGACGTTCTCTTCGCGTCCGCCCAATCCATCCATTTCAACCAACAGCTGGTTCTGGGTGGTGTTGGTTTCGGAACCGCCGCCAAATTGATTGAACACACGATTGCGGCCTATCGCGTCCAACTCGTCAAGGAATACCACACAGCCGCCGAAACCATACGCAAGCGAGCGGGCCTTCTTGAACAATTTTCGCACGCGCGAGGCGCCCACCCCGACAAAGATCTCCACAAATTCACTGGAAGACATAGAAAGAAACGGGAGGCCCGCTTCCGTCGCAATGGCTTTCGCCAGATAAGTCTTTCCGCAGCCCGGGGGACCCACCATCAAAATGCCGCGAAGAATCTTCCCTCCGATTTTCTTCACACGCGAATGATCTTTGATCAGTTGAACAACTTCCCAAGCTTCCTCTTTTGCCTCGTCAATCCCAACCACATCGGTAAAACGGACATTCACATCGCCGCCTTTGACGTTTTTGTTATCCATTTTAGCGAACCCGCCGCGAAGCACGATTAAATAAAGATAAACGAAAATGATGGCGTTCATGGCCACCATTAACATTTGAAGCGGCATGGTAGCGAGCGTAATATTCCGGTAATAGGACTCCAGCGACATCATGCCCCAAACGGCAAGGACAACCAGTATGACCGCTGCAATTGCAATTAAAATCCGGGCGCGGTAGTTCAAAAAGTGCATTTTGAGACGTCTGTAATAATTGCTCATCTTTTCACCAAATTACTTTTCATAGTCCTCATCATAGCAATGGGTTACGTTACCTACGCAAAATTTCTGGACAAAAAACTCCTTAAAGCAAGCATACAGCGAAAGATTGTGATTGTCAAGAACGGCTATGGGATTGAAAGGCGTTGTAAGTTATTTTTTACCAACCGGTTCCGCAAAATCGTCGCTGCCTCCACCCTCCCAGGAAAACCACTCTTCCCACCAATCTAAAGAAGACTCCTCTTCCTCGGAGGCTTTATCAACACTTGCTTGATCGACTTCCTCATAGGGTTTCTTAACCAGAAATCGGTCCGTATCCTTCATTTTGAAAGAAGGTGAGGCAGGGCCGGCTTCGCCTTCGCGCGTTAGCAGTTCTTCAGTGACCGGAACTGTTTTTGACTGGGTTTCTTTGATGGGATCTTGATCAAAAGAAGCGTTGACAGACTCCGCTTGCATGGTCAGAAGAAACAAAATAAAAATGCAACCCATACGTCTTGCTGTTATTTTCTTCATCTCGAGAGCACATCCTCTCTTCAAGTAATAACCGACCCCGGCAGAAATGTCAAAACCAAACGCTTTATTTCAAATTCGCCAGGTATTTTTTAAGTGCCGCTCCGGTATGCGAACGTTTTTCTTTCAAAAGGCCGTCCAGCGGTCCTTGATAAACAACAGCTCCCCCATCTTCCCCGCCCTCAGGACCCAGATCAATGATGTAATCCGCGCACTTAATCACCTCCATATTATGTTCAATGACACAGATCGAATGTCCGCGCTCAAGAAGCGTCTCGAAGGCTCTCAGGAGGAAGGCGATGTCATAATAATGAAGGCCGGTCGTCGGTTCATCAAAAAGATAAAATAAATTGTCATTGGCTTGCTTGGATAATTCATAAGCGAGCTTGAGGCGCTGCGCTTCACCGCCGGAAAGTGTGGGTGCGGACTGACCGAGACGCAAATAGCCGAGGCCGACCGCGAGAAGAATGGAAAGTGAGTTTCCGATTTTCGGTTCTTCTCTGAAAAATTCCGTTGCTTCCTCAACGGTCATCTCAAGAACGTCCCGGATATTCCTGCCGTGATATTGAATTTCTAAAACGCCGGGCTGATAACGGGACCCTCCGCAAACTTCGCAAGTCACATAGATATCCGCCAGAAAATGCATTTCGATTTTCTCGGTACCCGCCCCCTCACACTTCTCGCACCGCCCGCCGGGCACATTAAACGAAAAATGACTGGGGCTCATTCGCCGCGCTTTCGCTTCGCGGGTCCGAGAAAAAACACGGCGGATAGGGTCAAACGCCTTGACGTAAGTCACCGGGTTGGACCGCGGCGTCCTGCCAATAGGAGATTGGTCGATGAACAAAAGGTCCCGTACCTGATTCCATCCTTCAATCCGTTCCACACGACCGACATCTTGAATCGGCCTTCCCCGCCATCGCTCGTAATTTCCGTACAACACATCATACATCAACGTACTTTTTCCGGACCCCGAAACGCCCGTAATCACCACCAACTGATGAAGCGGAATTTCAACCTGGATATCTTTCAAATTATGTTCGGAAGCGTTCTGAATTTGGATTGTCTTTTGCCCGCGGCCATTTTTTGAACGGTGGTGTCGGTCAATTTTCAGCTCGTTTCTGAAATATCGTGCCGTATAAGAATCGGGCGCTGAACGCAATTCCGAAAATGCCCCGGAAAACACAATTTCTCCGCCGCGTTCACCCCCCAAAGGTCCGAGATCGATCACCTGATCCGCTGCCTCGATCATCGTCCGGTCGTGCTCGACGACAACCACCGTATTCCCAAGTTCTTTGAGTTTCTTCAGTAAACGAATCAAAAGTGCGTTGTCCCGGTCGTGAAGACCGACGCTCGGCTCGTCCAACACATACAGCGTATCGACAAGGGCAGATCCTAATGAAGCGGCCAAATGGATCCGCTGCGCCTCGCCCCCTGAAAGCGTTCGGGAAAGACGATCCGGTGTCAGATAACCCAGTCCTACTTCCGCCAAGAATGAAAGCCGATTTTTAATTTCCATTAAAATCGATCCGGCAACCGCTTCTTCATGCGGTGTCAGCGATAATGAATCAAAAAACTGTTTCAATTGAACAACCGTCAGCAAACTTAACTCCGCGATATTTTTCTCACCCACCGTGACCGCCAAGGCTTCGGGTTTCAAACGCGCCCCCCGGCAACGCGGGCACGGCACATATCCGCGATACTTGCTTAGGAAAATTCGGACGTGCATCTTGTAGGTTTTTTTCTGCAGGGATTCGAAAAAATCGCGCACGCTGAAAAAGTCTTTGTCGTCACACCCTTCCAAAATCCACCGGCGATGTTCACTTTTCAGTTTGGCAAAAGGCTGATCCAACGGAATGCGGCGCCTTTTGCAAAATGCTTGAAGCTGCTTCAACTCCCAGGCGCAGCTCGGTTTGGTCCACGGATCGATTGCGCCGTCCAGAATTGAAAGCGCCGGATTGGGCACCACCAGGTTTTGGTCAATCGTAATGATACGGCCAAAACCCTGACACTCGGGACACGCCCCCAAAGGACTGTTAAATGAAAAATGATTGGGATCGGGGGTCCGATATTCGATATTGCACTCGGCGCAATGAAAGCGATTCGAAAATTTTTGTTCCGTAAATGAAGGCTGGGATTGCCTGACGAGAAGGGAAGCAAGTCCTTTTCCATATTGAAACGTTCCCTCAAGCGAATCTAAAAATCGACCCTTACTCTCTGGTTTTACTTCAAGTTGATCCATCACCACCAAGCAATCCGCTAATTCCTTTTTAGGTTTTTTCCGAAGGACTTCTAAAGAAATCAACTGTCCGGATAGGAAGAAATTTAAAAATCCCTGCTGTTCCAGCTCATCAAAGATATGACGAGAAAATTGAAGCGCCTTTCCGCTGACAGAAAGCGGAAAGGCAATCAGCACCTCTTGGCGGGAGAAATTCTGGATTATTTTCTCAAAAATTTGAGCGGCATGATCTGCGTAAACCACCCGGCCGCAGGAGGTGCAACGCGTCACGCCGATCCGGGCGAAAAGAAGCCTGAAATAATCGTTCAATTCCGTCTGGGTGCCTACGGTCGATCGGGCATTGGTAATCACATTTTTCACTTCAATCGCGATGGAAGGTAAAATACCGCTCACGAAATCGAGATCGGGTCTTTCGATTCGCTCCAAAAATTGCCTGGAATATGTGGACAGAGACTCAACGTAACGACGGCGCCCTTCTGCATAAAGCGTATCGAAAGCAAGCGAAGACTTTCCCGATCCGCTGACACCGGTCACCACCGTAAGCGTCCGGTGAGGAATCACAACATCAATATCTTTCAGGTTGTGCGTCCTAATTTTCCGCATCAAAATCGCATGATCCATCATCTGTCACCTTCCAATAAAAAAGGCGGGGTATGATCTCCCCCGCCAACCGCTTCGTCTCTCACGTCAAAACTACAAACTTAACTGACAAGTGCCGAAAGTTTCTCTCCTTTCGTGCCTGCCGTCAGCTTCATCATGTCGTCGATTCGTTTTAATAGTTCCCCGCCCTGCTCAAGACGCTGCGAAGCAGGCTCCAACGAAACGGACGTTTGCTTGCGGCCCAGACTCTTCACCTGAAAGCGGGCCACCCATTTGTCCTGATCAAACAAATGACCATACTGCGTATTACGCAAGACAATCAGCCCTTTGACCTTATCGGTTTCCTCCAAATTCCACCCGGGAAGGGTATTCAAAGCCTCCAACGTCCTTAAATAGGTGTAATCATACGGACGGTCATAGATCAATTCTTGATCGTACTGAGGAAAATCTTTAAGGGAAGCGCAGCCTGCGAGACCCGTGGTCAGAACCAACAACCCAAACGCAACGGTAAGATATGCTTGTTTCTTCACGGGCCAACTCCTTTGCTGATCTTAAATTTCAATCTTATCCGAAAGCGTTTCATTCAGCAACTAAAATTTGACCCCTCGGGGAGTCTAATTGTCTCCGAGGGGTCACCCTCAGCGCCTTGAACGACCAATTGATTGTTTCAAGGCGCGTCAGGGTTACATTAAGGAAATCCCACGCACCGCACAACAATGCTAAAGCATGTGCGGTGCTGGGATGAGGGATCGGGGAGAAAACTCCCCGATCCCTCAACTAAAATTTGCCGCTGATACGCGTAAAAAAGCCTTGAGCACTGAAATCGTTCAAAGACCTCAGATCATCATCAAAATCGGTGAAATTATAGCCAACCCCAAAACGGATATACTCCAAAATTTCGCGGTCCAGCTCCACCAAAACGCCGTGCTTCATCGCTTCTAAAAGTTCCGTATCCCAAAGCATGCGATATTCCAAAGCCAAATCCCACTTACGAACTACATGGAAATTAAACCGGTTGATCCACAGGAAGTTTCCGATATAAAAATTATCGCCCTCCGCTCCGATGGAAGACCTTCGGTAAGCAAATTTTTCAACCAACCCCAAAAAAGGCGGCAGGACTTCATATC
>JACQQT010000058.1 GCA_016206815.1 Candidatus Omnitrophota bacterium
GGCTGCGGGTTAGCGATGTTGACGGCCATGAAAGAAGCGGCTTTAGAAAAGCGCCATTTCAGGATACGCAGGAAGGTGATCGGGTCCCCCGAGCGGCCTCGGCTGAGTGTGCACAGATCGCATTTAAATTTGTTTGTCCAGTTGGTTGACGATCTTGCGGAACGCACCTTGTTTTCTTCATCTACTTTAAAAACCGATTTTCGCGGAAAAGGCCGTCAACAGTTTGGAAATATCGAGGGGGCGAAGAAATTTGGAGCGTTTCTTGCCGAGGAACTTAAAAAGAAAAAAATAACTCAGGTTGTTTTTGACCGCGGCGGCTATGCCTATCACGGTCGAATTAAAGTATTTGCCGAAGCCCTGCGCCAGAACGGCATTCAGTTTTAGAAGGAGCGGTGAGGAATTGAACGAGACAAAGGGAACAACTAATCCAAGGACGGGAAAAGAAAAACCATTCTCAGTAGCCCCGGCGGGCTATGATTCTGCGTCACTCGAAAAAGTGATTCAGATTAATCGAAACGCGAAAGTCGTCAAAGGAGGAAGGCGTTTTCATTTCAGCGCTTTGGTGGTGGTTGGAAATGGTGCCGGAAAAGTAGGTTACGCACTCGAGAAGGCAAGTGAGGTATCGGATGCCATTCGGAAGTCTTTAGCTGCCGCCCGGAAGAAGCAAATAACGATTCCCCTGAAAGGGACCACGATCCCGCATGAAATTATTGGAAATTACGGCGCCGCGAAAGTCCTTTTGAAACCGGCGGTGGACGGTACCGGCGTGATTGCGGGCGGTGCGGTGCGGGCGGTTTGCGAGTGTTGCGGGATCAAGAATGTTTTAACGAAAAGTTTGGGAAGCGATAATGCGGTCAATGTTTTAAAAGCAACGCTTTCAGGGTTGCAAAATTTAACGGTGCGTCGCGAGACGGATCGCCGGGAAGGAACATTCGAAAGTGAGACCCAAGAAGTCATATCATAAGCGGCCTAAACGGATCGGACGCGGCCCCGGTTCGGGTCACGGCAAAACTTCGACCAAAGGCCATAAAGGTCAAAGGGCGAGGTCCGGTTTTCATATGCGGCCCGCCTTTGAAGGAGGACAGACTCCGCTTCACCAAAGAATCCCGAAGCGCGGGTTCATTCAGCCGCATCATAAGACCTATGCAATTCTTAATCTGGATCAGCTGGATCGTTTAAAGGTGTCCGATATTTCGCCGGATTGGTTGCTTCAAAACGGAATCCTAAAGGATCTCAAAGACGGTCTGAAAATATTGGGCCGTGGGAAATTAGGACAAAAGATTAAAGTCCAGGCGCATCGGTTTAGCGCGCAAGCTATGGAAGCGATCAAAAAAGCGGGCGGTGAGCCTGTTTTGATCGAACGAAAATAACATTGCGTTCTCATGCTTAAAGCACTTGGGAATATTTTTAAAGTTCCGGAACTTAAAAGAAAAGTTCTGTATACGCTCTTTATCATGGCCGTTTATCGATTGGGAGCACACGTTCCGACACCCGGAGTGGACGGAACGGCGCTGAGTCAATTTTTCCAGCGGATTGCCGCAAGTGCAGGCGGAAACTTGTTTGGGATCATGGCGCTTTTTTCGGGAGGTGCTTTGCAAAAAGCCACCGTTTTTGCGCTGGGGATCATGCCCTACATTTCCGCTTCGATTATTTTGCAGCTGTTGACGGTGGTAATCCCGCAGCTTGAGAAATTAGCAAAGGAGGGCGGAGAAGAAGGCCGGCGTACCTTGATTCAATATACCCGTTATGGGACATTGTTCTTGGCGCTCATTCAGACTTTTTTTATTTCGCTTTGGCTCGAGAATCCAAACGCGTTTCAAGGGACCGTGATTGTTCCAAACCCAGGCTGGTCGTTTCGGTTGATGACGATTTTGACCCTGACTGCCGGCACCGTGTTCATCATGTGGCTGGGCGAGCAGATTGATGAGCACGGGATCGGAAACGGAATGTCGATTTTAATTACGGCGGGAATCATAGAGGCGCTTCCGACGGCAGTGATCCAAACCAGTTCTTTGGTTCGGTTTGGGCAGCTGGCTTATTGGAAATTGGGGTTGATGGTGGTGCTGTTTGTGTTTACGGTGATCGGCGTCATTTTAATCATCCAGGGGCAGCGCAAGATTCCGGTTCAGTATGCAAAACAAATTCGCGGACACCGGGTCTACGGCGGGCAAAGTACTTTTCTGCCGCTCAAGGTAAACCAAGCGGGTGTGATTCCGATTATTTTTGCACAATCGGTGATCTTATTCCCGGCAACGATCGCCGGATTCTTTCCGTCCGGCGCGGTTCGTTCGATCGCAACTTGGCTGACGCCGGGGACGGTGTTGTACATCGGAATGGAAGCTTTTTTGATTATTTTCTTTACGTTCTTTTATACGGCCATTACGTTTAATCCAATCGAAGTGAGCAGCAATTTGCAGAAGTACGGCGGATTTATTCCGGGCATTCGGCCCGGGAAAAATACGGCCGAGCATTTGGATTATTTGATGACACGGATTGCATTTACGGGAGCACTTTTCCTGGCTTTAATTGCGGTTTTCCCGAGCATCATTAATTCGCCCAAGGTACTTAACATTCCTTTTTTGGTGGCCAGCTTTTTTGGCGGAACCGGGCTTTTGATTATTGTCGGTGTGGTGTTGGACACGATGAAGCGAATCGAGTCTCAGCTTCTCATGCGCCATTATGAGGGTTTCGTTAAAAAAGGGAAATTGAAAGCGCGCGTTCGTTAAATGACGGGGCTGAGAATCGTTCTTTTAGGGCCGCCGGGCGCCGGCAAAGGAACTCATGCCAAAGTTTTGAGTCGGACGCATGGGATTCTTCATATTTCGACGGGGGATATTCTTCGGTCTCAGATTCAAGCAGGAACCGAACTTGGAAAACGTGCAAAATCGTTCATTGACAGCGGGAAATTAGTTCCCGACGATCTGGTGGTTGAAATGATTCAGGATCGGCTCAACCGTCCGGATGTCCAAAAAGGGTTTATTTTGGATGGATTCCCAAGAACCGTTGAGCAGGCAAAAGCGTTGGAGGCGATGCTCGAGGCAAGCAAAACGCCTCTGGGGGTCGTTCTTGAATTCGCCACTTCAGAGGCGGTCATTGTGAATCGGTTATCGGGAAGGCGTGCTTGTCCAAAATGCGGTACCAATTATCACATCCGCAATATTCCTCCGAAGCAGGAAGGAATTTGTGACCTTTGCGGGAGCGCCCTGATTCAGCGGAAAGATGACAAACCGGAAACCATTCGAGAGCGATTAAAAGTTTATCACGAGCAAACAGCTCCGCTGATTAAGTTTTACAAGAAGCGTAAGACGCTTCGCGCCGTCAATGGCGACCTGGAGATTGAACCGCTTCAGGCGGAATTGGCAAAACAGCTTCAAACGCTATGATCTCTTTGAAATCAAAGCGGGAAATCGAGATCATGCGTCAAGCGGCGCACCGGCTGAAGATTGTTTTTCAAGAATTGAAACAATTGATCAAGATCGGGATGACGACCCTTGAGATTGACCGCCAGGCAGCGCGTTTGATTGAAGCGCAAACGGCAGCCCCGGCTTTTAAAGGTTATCGAGGTTATCCGGCGTGTATTTGCACCTCCGTCAATGAAGAGGTGGTTCACGGGATTCCTTCGAAACGGAAGATTAAAGCGGGAGATCTCTTAAGCGTTGACATCGGTTTGATTTATCAAGGTTACGTCAGCGACGCCGCTCGAACGTGGGCGATCGGTCAAGTGAGCGAAGAAGCATGGGAGCTTGTCGAAACAGCTCGGAAAGCGCTTTATATCGGCATGAGTCAGATGAAAGCCGGCAATCATTTGGGAAATTTGTCTCATGCGATTCAAAATTATGTTGAGACGCAGGGGTTCTCAGTCATCCGTGATTTCGTAGGACATGGGATCGGACGAGCGATGCACGAAGATCCGCAAGTCCCAAATTTTGGAAAGCCCGGAAGAGGGCCGAAGTTGGAAGCGGGAATAGTGCTTGCAATTGAACCGATGGTGGCCGCCGGAAGCTGGGAGGTTGATATTTTGGAAGATGCTTGGACCGTGGTAACGCGTGATCGCCAACCGGCGGCGCATTACGAGGATACCATCGCGCTGACCGAGAAAGGACCCGAGAATTTAACGGGTTCTCAAACATGTGAAGAAAAGGACAGTCAAGAGGAGATTGGGTAGAAATGCCGAAAGAGGATGCGATTGAAGTGGAAGGGACCATTGTCGAGCCGTTACCGAACGCGATGTTTCGGGTGCAATTAGATAATGGCCATAAAGTGCTCGCCCATATTTCGGGAAAGATGCGCATGCATTATATTCGTATTTTATCGGGGGATCGCGTGAAGCTCGAGCTCTCTCCCTATGATTTAACGAGAGGACGAATTACGTACCGGATTTGACACGAAGTGTCATCCCCGAAATCTTTAACACTCGCGCCGATGCGCGGAGCACTTTTCGGGAAGAACTTGACGTTCTTCTCCGAAAGTGTCGGGGATCTAAATGTATGGATTCCCGCTTTCGCGGGAATGACAATGGAGATAAAGATGAAGGTAAGAAGTTCTGTGAAACGAATTTGTGAACATTGCAAAATAGTGCGTCGGAAGCGCGTCGTCTATGTGACCTGCACCAATCCGAAACACAAGCAAAGGCAGGGATAAAGATGCCCAGAGTTTTTGGAGTTGATCTTCCGCGGGAAAAACGAGCCGATGTCGCGCTGACCTATCTCTATGGCGTGGGGCTTGCTTTGTCTAAGAAAGTTCTAAACGAGGCTAAAGTT
This sequence comes from Candidatus Omnitrophota bacterium, assembly GCA_016206815.1. GTDB lineage: Bacteria > Omnitrophota > Omnitrophia > Omnitrophales > Danuiimicrobiaceae > 01-FULL-45-10b. The sequence goes on from JACQQT010000058.1 coordinate 4,761, forward strand.
GAGCTCAACAAAAGAGCAAAAGACCTGACAGACAAGGAAGTAGCACAGATTACCTCCGTGATTCAGAAATCCAATTTAAAAGTGGAGGGCGATTTAAGGCGCGAAGTTCAACAGAATATTAAGCGTTTGATTGATATTCGGAGTTATCGCGGCTCTCGCCATTTGAAAGGGCTCCCGGTCCGCGGTCAACGCACCCACACGAATGCGCGGACACGGAAGGGACCGCGGAAAACGGTGGGCGGACTTTTGAAAAAACCGCCCTCACCCAAGTAGTTATGAGGATAGAGGAAAGGAAATTATGGCAAAGAAGAAATCCAAACTAGTTCCAAAAGGAGTCGTTCATATTCTGGCTTCCTTTAATAATACGGTGATTACGATTACCGATACGGCAGGCAATACGGTTTGCTGGGCAAGTTCCGGAAGCGCGGGATTTAAAGGGTCAAAAAAATCGACTCCCTTTGCTGCGCAAGTTGCCTCTGAACAAGCTGCGCGCAAAGCGTTGGAAAATGGCATGAAAGAAGTAGAGGTCTACGTCAGCGGCCCCGGTTCCGGGCGAGAATCTGCCATCCGAGCGCTTCAGACGGTTGGGCTTCAGGTCAGTACGATCAAGGATGTGACGCCGTTGCCGCACAATGGTTGTCGTCCACCCAAAAAGAGAAGGGTTTAATTTTATGGCGCGAAGAACAGGTCCGGTTTGCCGGCTTTGCCGACGAGAAGGCATCAAGTTATTTTTAAAGGGAATTCGGTGTACGGGGGACAAGTGTGCCATCGAACGGCGGAACCATCCTCCCGGAATGCATCGGCGGGGGAGAGGAAAGCTTTCTGATTATGGAGTGCAGCTTCGTGAAAAGCAGAAGGCGAAAAAGATATATGGAATGATGGAACGGCAATTCCACATCTTTTTCAAACGTGCATCTAAGAAACAAGGAATTACGGGCGAGACCTTAATCCAATTGTTAGAGCGCAGGTTGGACAGCGTTGTCTACCGGTTGCTTTTCGTTCCTTCCCGCGCCGAAGCGCGCCAGTTGGTGAATCACGGTTCGATTTTAGTAAACGGGCGAGCGGTTAATATTCCTTCGTTTCAAGTGCGTACCGGCGATGTCATTCAGCCGCAAGCGGGAGAATCACTCAAGAAACGTATTGAGAGTAATCTGGAAATGTTGAAGGATCGACCGACGCCGGAATGGTTGGAACTGAATCGCGCGACTTTGGAGGCTAAAGTCACGCGATTGCCGGAAAAAGCAGATGCCGGTCTTCCGATCGAAGAATCGCAGATCGTGGAGTTGTATTCTAAATAATTGAAAAGGAGAAAAACTCATGGGGATACGATGGAAAACATTTGAGATGCCGAAGAGACTTGAGGTCGACCAGGCGTCTCTGACACCAACTTTTGGAAAGTTTATTGCAGAGCCTTTTGAAAGAGGCTATGGCACGACAATCGGCAGCGCATTGAGACGGGTTTTAATTTCCTCGATCGAGGGGGCAGCGGTAACCAGTATGAAGATCGAGGGAGCGCTCCACGAATTTTCTGTGATGGAAGGCGTGGTCGAGGATATTCCCCAAATTGTGCTGAACATCAAGAAATTGGTGTTGAAGTATCACGGGAAGCAGCCCAAGAAGATTTTTATCGACGTGAAGCGAAAAGGGGATGTGACAGCCAAAGACATTCGGGCTGATGAGACCGTTGAGATTGTCAATCCGGGTTTGCATATTGCGACGCTGACAAAGGACATTCATTTTTATGTCGAGTTGGAAGTAGCGCGCGGTCGAGGTTATGTTCCCGCAGAGCGGAATAAACAGGAAGAGATGTCCATCGGAACGATCGCAATTGATTCTATTTTTTCACCCGTCGTGAAAGTCAATTTTTTAGTCGAAGATACGCGGGTGGGCCAGATCACCGATTACGATCGTCTCATTTTGGAAATTACAACGAATGGAGCCATGACGCCTGAAGAAGCCTTGCTCTATGCCTCTAATATTCTCCAGCGGCACCTCGATATTTTTGTCAATTACGGGGAGCTGCCGGAAGAAGAGGAAGAGGAGGAAGAAGAGGACAAGGAGTTTCTCGAGCTCATTAACAAACCCATTACCGAGTTGGAACTTTCCGTACGAAGCGCAAATTGTTTAGAGGCCGCAAATATTAAAACGATTGGCGATCTCATTCAAAAGACGGAAGCGCAGATGCTCAAATATAAGAATTTTGGAAAGAAGTCTCTTTCCGAAATTCACAATATTTTGACCGGAATGGGACTTCATCTTGGGATGGACGTTCAGGAACGGATGAAGAAGAAGAAAGCAGCTTTGGCGTAAATGGTTCAACAAAGGGAAGTGAAATGAGACACGGCCGCAGGCGGGGAAGACTGGGTTTGGTCCAGGAGCACAGGCGGGCTCTCATCCGGAACTTGGCCCGGAATTTGATTACCCAGCAGCAGATTGTAACCACTCAAGCACGCGCAAAAGAGGCAAGCCGGTTTGTGGACCAACTGGTGACGACCGCTAAAGAGAAAACGCTGCATGCAAGACGCCAATTGATTCGGAGATTGGGATCCGGATCCGAGGATTTTGCCAAGCGTTTGATCGAAACGATTGCACCGAAGTTCAACGGACGCAACGGAGGCTATACGCGCGTCCTGCATTACGGAACCCGCCGCGGAGACGGTGCCTCACTCGCTCTATTGGAATTTTCAGTACCGGTGATTGAACTTGAGGAGAAGAAGCCCAAGAAAAAGAAAGAGCCGAAGCCGGTTAGCAAAGAAGTGAAAGAGAAAAAGAAAGAAGAACCCGCAAAAGCCGATCGCAAAGCGCCCAAAGAGGAACCGAAGAAGGAAACCGCCAAGAAAGGCGGTTTTCTCAGTTCGTTGAGGCGGTTTCTCAAGGGTGACGACGAGAAGAAGTAGCAAGGATCCATTCGCCATGAATCTTGCCAAGCGAATTCAAAAAGTAAATCCCTCTCTTACCTTAGCCATTGAAGCCAAAGCCAAGCGCCTGAAGCAAGAAGGCGTAGACCTCATTTCTTTTTCTGCGGGAGAGCCCGATTTCGATACGCCGGGGATCATCAAACAAGCGGCGATCGATTCGCTTGAAAAAGGGTTTACAAAATATACACCTGCCTCCGGAACGCTTGAGCTGAGAAAAGCCATTTCCGAAAAGCTCACCCGAGACAATCAACTTTCGTATGCGCCGGAGCAAATCGTGGTTTCTTGCGGTGCAAAACACGCCCTTTATAATGTGATCCAAACCCTGATAGGGGAAGGGGATGAGGTGATCATCCTCTCGCCTTATTGGTTGAGTTATCCGGAAATGGTGACGCTGGCAGGAGGCAGGTCCGTGATTCTTCAGACGAAGCTTGAAGACGGATATTGCCCGTCCGTTCCGGCGCTTGAAAAACGGGTGACCCCCAAAACCAAGCTTCTGATTTTAAATTCACCCTCCAATCCAACAGGCGCTGTGATCCCCAAAGAACTTTTGGAAAAAATTGCGCAAATTGCAAAGCAGCGTTCTTTTTTCATTTTGAGCGATGAAATTTATGAGAAACTGATTTTTGACGGCAAGACGCATTGCTCCATCGGTTCGCTGGATGAACAAACGCTGGCACAAACCATTACGGTGGGGGGAGCGAGCAAAGCGTATGCGATGACAGGTTGGAGGCTTGGTTTTTCAGCGTCTCCAAAACCCATTGCCGAAGCCTGTGCTTCGCTTCAAAGCCATTCCACTTCCAACCCTACCTCATTTGCTCAAGCCGGATATTTAGAAGCCTTGAAGTCTGCCGAGGCGGAAGTGATCAACATGCGATCGGCTTTTGAAAAGAGACGCGATCTGATGTTCCGACTCGTCAGCGGAATCCGGGGCTTGAAAGCCTTTAAGCCGAGCGGTGCTTTTTACTTGTTTATCAATATTTCTGAAACCCGTTTAACCTCCCTTCAATTTTCCGAACGCTTACTGGATGAAGCCAAGGTGGCGGTTGTTCCGGGAATTGCGTTTGGCGATGACCATGCCATCCGGGCAAGCTTTGCTACTTCTGAACCATTAATCGAAGCCGGCGTAGCGCGTATTCGTGAATGGTTGAAAAAGATTTAAGCCTTAAAATTTTTCGCCTTCGGGTCGGCGAAACAATTCCGCAAGAAGATCTCCTCAAAAAACTCAATGCGCTGAATTATCAGGAAGAAAAGTCTGTGGAGGAGCCGGGTGAGTATACGGTTCGCGGCGGAACGATTGATATTTATCCCTTGTCTTACCGCGCGCCGGTGCGCATCCATTTCCGTCTTGATCAGATCGAGTCGCTTCGTGATTACTCCCTTCATGAAGGCAAAAATTTGACCACGTTTGAAGAATTGTTCCTTCTTCCGGTGACCGAAACTTTTCTGAAGAGGAGAGCGCGCCTGAAAGCACATTTTGACGAATTCGAACCGGTCACGGAGTTAGGGGACATTCGGGTCGGGGATTATGTTGTCCATCCCGAATATGGCGTTGGAACATTTTTAGGAACGAAAGTTTTAAAAATGACAGGATTTCCAAAGCGTCACTTAGCGCTTGAATACGCTCATCAGGAGATCCTCTATCTTCCGTTTGACCAGCATCAATTGCTGGAGCGTTATCTGGGTCTTGAAGGCAAGAAACCAAAATTAACCCGTCTTCGGAGCAAGGAATGGATCCGGATCAAGGAGCGCACTCGGCTCGCGGTTCGCGGCATCGCGCACGACATGGTAAACCTTCAGGCGAAACGCAACGTGTTACCGGGATTTCAATTTCCGCAGGATGCCGAATGGCAGCGGGATTTTGAGCGCTCCTTTCCCTACGAAGAAACGCCGGATCAGCGGCGGGCCACCGAAGAAGTGAAGCGCGACATGGAATGTTCCAAGCCGATGGATCGGCTGCTTTGCGGAGACGTCGGTTTCGGAAAAACAGAAGTTGCCATCCGGGCGGCTTTTAAGGCGGTTCTTGCCGGCAAGCAGGCTGCCTTTTTGGTGCCGACCACGTTGTTGGCCGAGCAGCACTATTTAACTTTGAAGCGCCGGATTCAAGAGGCACCCGTTCTGATCGATCTCCTTTCGCGGTATCGGAATCGAACCGATCAGAAAAAAGTAATCGGGAGGCTGGGCGAAGGGAAAGTGGACATCATTGTAGGAACTCACCGGCTCCTTTCCCGCGATGTTTCATTCAAGGATTTAGGACTTGTGGTGATCGATGAAGAACAGCGTTTCGGAGTCCGGCATAAAGAACGTCTGAAATTATTCCGTGAAACCGTGGACGTGCTGACGCTCACCGCAACGCCGATTCCGCGGACACTCTATCTGTCTCTTCTGGGAGTCCGCGACATGTCAGTCATTGAAACCCCGCCGAAACAAAGATTGCCTATCGTCACGGAGGTTCTCGCCTTTGATGACGAACGGATTAAAGGAGCTTTCCAGAGCGAGTTGAAACGAAAGGGACAAATTTATTTCATCCACAACCGCGTCGAGTCGATTGAAAAAATGTATGCGCATTTGAAACGCCTGATGCCGGAAGTTCGTTTTGGCGTTGCGCACGGCCAGATGCCCGTCGCCAATCTTGAGAAGGTGATGACCGAATTTGTAGGCGGGAGACTGGATTGTTTGATTTCGACCAACATTGTGGAATCCGGAATTGATATTCCAAACGTCAATACGATCCTGATTCACCGCGCCGATACATTCGGCCTTGCCGATCTTTACCAATTGCGCGGACGGGTCGGCCGTTTTCATACCGTTCGTCAAGCGTACGCCTATTTTCTGGTTCCAAGAAATTGGGTGTTGACGCAAGATGCCGAAAAAAGACTTGCTGCGATCGAGCGTTTTAGCGAGTTGGGATCCGGTCTCAAGATTGCGGTTCAGGATCTTGAGATTCGGGGAGCCGGAAATGTGGTAGGACATGAGCAAAGCGGTTTTATCTATCAAGTGGGTTTCGATCTCTACTGCCGGATGTTGAAAGAAGCCGTGGAGGAAGCTAAGAAAACAGTTGCGCGTGCAGCGTTGAAAAGATCCTAAAGCTATGATATGTTAACTTTTTCCATGAAGACATTCGCTTATCTTTGGATGGGTCTACTATTGCTTGCTTCTCTGCCGGGGGGAAGGATTTTGGCTTCCGAAGACCGGCAACTGGTGGATCGTGTGGCCGCCGTGGTCAACAGCGAAGTGATTACGCAAAGCGAGTTTGACGCGGTCTTTCGGCCCATTTATGAGCAGATCAAGCAGGCTTATCAGGGGTCGAATCTGCAGGGGGAGCTTGAAAAAGTCCGCCTTCAACTGTTGAATCAAGTCATTGAAGACCGCCTGGTTTACCAAGAAGCCCAAAAAATGGGGATTGTCGTTACCGATGATGAAATCGAGCAGGAGCTTTCTGCTTTTAAGTCGCAGTTTCCGGATGAAGCTGCTTTTGAGAAGGAATTGGGGCAGTCTGGAATTACGATTTCCGATCTTGAAAAGCGGATTCGGGAACGCGTTGCGATTACCAAACTTCACCAGCATGTGATTCGAGGCAGGACCACCGTGTTGCCGAGCGAGGTAGAGAAGTATTATGCAGACCATCCGGAGGAGTTTGCTCAGAAGGAGCAGGTCAAGATATGGGGCATGACGCTTCGGAAAAGCGACGAGGCAATTCAAAAAGGAACAACGGATGAAGCCGTCAGGCTGCGGGCGGGCAAGTTCGTCGCAGAACTCAAACAAGGTGCAGATTTTGAGGAATATGCAAAGAAGTATTCTCAGGATGCGCAAGCCCAACAGGGCGGTCTGATTGGTTTCGTTGGGAAAGGGGATTTGGTTCACAATATTGACGAAGCTATTTTTTCATCGCCGGAAAATAGTATTTCGGACGTGCTGGAAACCGAGAATGCTTATCATATTTTCAAAATCGGGGAAAAAAAGTCTGCTTCGGCAAAAACCTTTGAAGAAACAAAGGATGAAATTGAAAATAAATTGTTCCGTGAGAAAGCTCACGAACGTTTCGTTGCTTGGATGGATGAGTTAAAAAAGAAGTCTTTTGTTTCTATCCGATAGATGCCTCTTCCAATCATTGCAATCACAATGGGTGATCCCGGAGGGATTGGGCCTGAAATTATTTTGAAATCGCTTCCCAACATGCCGCTTGGAAAAGCGCTCTACA
>JACQQT010000059.1 GCA_016206815.1 Candidatus Omnitrophota bacterium
CCCGGAATTTGAATGAGCGGAAATGAATTCGCTTTGGCCAGCTGAGCCAATTCACCGCCGGAAGTAATCGCAAGAATCCGCGCACCGCGCTTCATCCCCTCTCGAAATGAACTCAGCGTTTCTTCCGTATTCCCTGAGTAACTGCTGACTACCAAAAGCGTTTTCTCATCCACAAACTTGGGCAAGCGGTAGTGACGGTTGATGAAAATAGGAACCGAGACATCATACGTTAAATACGAACGGATGAAGTCGGCTCCGATGGCTGAACCGCCTAAACCAGAAAAAACAATCTGAGAAATCCCTTGCCCAAGATTTGGGTCTGGTGAAAAAGACCGGCCGATCGTCTCGGCTTCTTTCAACTGGCCCGCAAAATCACGAACCAACTGACGCATCTGTTTGGGATCATTCTTTTCAACCGCTTCTTTCGTATCTAAAACGTTCATTTACCCCTCATAGAGTTCAGGAAGGATCGCCTTCAGTTTCAGTTCACAAAATCGCTTAATTTCATCACCCGTATGAAACTCCATCGCACGTGCGGCAATTTCTTGTGCCTGTTTCAAGGTGACGGAACGAATGGCTTTCTTAATTTTAGGAAGTGCAAAAGAACTCATACTGAGTTGATCAATCCCCAATCCCAACAGAAGGAGTGCCATGGCGGGATCGCCGGCCATTTCACCGCAAACACTCGTCCAGATTTTGGCCTTTTTAGCATTGTCAATCGTATGATGAATCAGTTTCAAAATAGCCGGATGGGTCGGTTCGTAAAGATAAGCAATTTTTTCATTCACGCGATCCACGGCTAGAGAATATTGGATCAAGTCATTGGTCCCAATCGAAAAAAAATCGGCTTCGCGTGCCAAGATGTCACTGGTTAAAGCGGCTGAAGGAATTTCAATCATCGCACCCACTTCTATTTTTTCATCAAACGGAACCTTTTCCGAGCGCAGCTCACTTTTCACATCCTCCAAAATCTGATTCGCCTGTTTCAACTCAATGATGTTTGAGACCATCGGATACATCAGCTTTAAATTTCCATAATGACTTGCCTTGAGAATGGCGCGCAGTTGCGTTTTAAATACATCCGTGCGCGTTAAGCAAAACCGGATCGCTCTCCACCCCATAAAAGGATTCATCTCCCGCGGGACCTCCAGAGACGATAAAAATTTGTCTCCGCCCAAATCCAATGTCCGGACGACAACCGCTTTAGGCGCGAGACGCTCCGCCACGTTGCGATACGCCTGGAACTGTTCTTCCTCGGAAGGAAGATCCGTTCGGTTCATGTAAAAATACTCGGTCCGGTAAAGGCCGATTCCTTCCGCCCCATGCGCAATCACCGAAGGAATCTCATCCGGAAACTCAATGTTTGCCGTCAACATCAGCCTGTGGCCGTCAAGCGTTTCGGCAACCAACGACTTCAATTTGTCGAGCTCGGTGACCAGCTCGTCAAACCGTTTCTCTTCCTTCCCGTAACGATCAATGGTGAGCGGATCAGGACTCACAATCACCAAACCGCGATTTCCGTCAATCACAATCATCTCCCCGTTCGAAACTTCCCTGCTGATCCGATCAAGACCGACCACGGCGGGAATTTCCATCGAACGTGCCATAATCGCCGTGTGTGAGGTCGGGCCTCCGATATCCGTGGCAAACGCAATGACATGTTGGCGGTCCATCATGGCAGTTTCGGACGGAGAAAGGTCGTGCGCAATTACGATCACATTTTCCTTTAACCGGACCAGAGAATCTTTCTTTTCCCCGCGAAGATTCTGAAGAATTCGGCGACCCACATCTTTAATGTCAGCCACCCGTTCTTTTAAATATTCATCGTTAATTTGAGCAAAAGCCTGGAAATAACGCTGGATCACGAGCGAAAAAGCGTACTCGGCAGTAACATGTTCTTCTTTGATTTTGGAAAACACATCTTCAATCAGGGTGCGGTCTTCTAAAATCAACAAATGCGCACTAAAAATATCGGACTGTTCGTAACCGAGATCTTGCGCAATCTTTTTGCGAATCCCGAATAATTCCGATCGCGTTTTGGTTAACGCTTCCTCAAATCGAATAATCTCTTTCGGAACGTTTTCGATTGAAATTTCGATCTTGGACACAGCAAAAAAATCTTCACTGTGCAGCACCAGCACTTTTCCAAATGCGACTCCCGGAGAAACCGGAATCCCGTGAAATGTTTCCATAGATGATCTAGTCTTTCTCGCCGAAATTATTGTGAATCAGTTTCTCAATCTCAGCCATGGCTCGTACCGCATCCGGCCCTGCGATGTAAACGGTGAGATGGCTGCCGGGACCTGCCGCAAGCATCATCACCCCCATAATGGACTTGCCGTTTACTTTCTGCTTGCCTTTTTGAAGCGTAATTTCACTTTTAAACCGATTCGCCACTCGGACCAGCAATGCAGCGGGACGAGCATGCAGTCCTAATTTATTCCGAATCACGAATTTTTTTTCGACCCCTTTTTCCGTACTCATTGATCCGTTATCGCCTCAACACTTCAAAGTATTGATCCACAATCCGCTTGGCCAACTTTGCTGAATCGTGACGAACCTGATTATCGATTTTTAAAATTTCACCGCCTACGACTTCGTAACCTTGTTCTTGAATTTTCGCAATGTCCAATTCGACCGGAAACGAATGGGTCTCGCGATAGCGGTCTAAAACCGATTTTGGAATCTCCTCCGTATTGACAAAACAGGCATCGGCAATCCCGGCGTTCGTGTGATTAATCAAAACACGCAGGTGGTCATGCGCGCTATAACCTTCTGTTTCTCCCGGTTGTGTCATGGCGTTGATGATAAAAACCTTGTATGCATCGGACTCCAATACCGAATTGACAATATCCTTAATCAGTAAATTCGGAATGATGCTCGTGTAAAGACTGCCGGGCCCCATCACAATCAAATCTGCGTTTTGAATCGCCTCAACCGCCTCATCGGTCGCCCCGCAGTTACTGGGCCTGAGCGAAATCCGTTTGAGCGGCTTTTTCAAATCCGTAATCCGCGTCTCTCCTTCCTGAACGGTTCCGTCGGTAAACTCGCCCACCAAGGTCACCTTATCAAGTGTCGAAGGAAGCACTCTTCCGCGAATGGCAAGCACTTTACTGGATTCGCGAATGGCTTTTTCAAAATCGCCCGTCACCATGGAGAGCGCCGTAATAAACAAGTTGCCGAAACTGTGCCCTTTCAGGCCTTCGCCCTCTTCGAACCGATACTGAAAAAGATTGCGAATGAGAGGCTCGGCGTCTGCCAAGGCGACTAAACAATTCCGAATATCACCCGGAGGCAAAATGTCCAGTTCATCCCGCAACCGGCCCGAACTTCCTCCGGTATCCGTCACGGTCACAATCGCCGTAATGTTATTGGTATAAGCCTTGATCCCTGAAAGCAAAACGCTCAAACCCGTTCCGCCGCCGATGGCCACTACCCGAGGTCCCCGCTGAAGGAAATCCCGCTTGCGGCTTTGATACACGATGCTGGCCAGATCTTCCGGCGGTTCCGGCATCAAAGCTCTTACGAATATCCGCACGATATTTTTGAGCGCCGTATAAACCAAAAAAATTCCGAACACTAAAAAAGCGGTGGCAATACTCGCCAAAAGAACGCTGTGCTGCGACATGGTTTTCACTGCGGAAAGACCCACAATGACCATAATGCCGAGGCCAAAAGCAGATAAAACCACCCATCGTTTAATCCCGATGCCGGGATAAAGCCACCTGAAAAACTTCATCCCTTAATCAACCTCTTGTTCCTGCACTGACGAATGCATCGTCTGAATTAACTTTTGATTAAACTCTTTGGCAGGACGGCCTCCCATGAGATTCAACCGTCTCGTGAGTGCCGCAGTTTCAACCAAGATAGGAATGTTGCGGCCCGGCCGAACGGGGATGATCAAATGCGGAATCCCGATTCCCAAAAGCTTGTAGGTACGGTCTTCCAGCCCGAGGCGTTCATACTCACGTTCTTTTTTCCAATGTTCAAGCGAAACCGCTAACGTAATCCGTTTTTGATTTAAAACGGCACCGACTCCGAAAATAGAACGAACGTCAATGATGCCGAGCCCGCGAATCTCCATATGATGACCGAGAACTGGATTGGCTCTTCCCATCAAGAGACGCCCTTCCGCTCTAATTTCAACCATATCATCCGCAACCAGCCGATGTCCCCGTTCCACGAGCTCCAAAGCACACTCGGATTTCCCCACTCCGCTTTTCCCCAACAATAAAATACCGACCCCGTACACATCCACCAAGGTCGCATGCAAACTGGTTTCGGGCGCTCCGGCTCGTTCTACATAAACGGTAACCTGGCTTGCCACTCGAGCCGTTCTGAACGGAGAACGAAAAACGGGAATTCCGGATCGGATCGATTGTTCTAAAAAGTCCTTTGATACGCTCTGCTGCTTGGCAACGACAATGCAAGGAATGCGGTATGAAAAAAAACGTTTCAAATTCGTTTCTCTGGAGCGTCCTTTTAATTGATTCAGAAAACGGATTTCGGTTTTGCCGAGAATCTGAACGCAATCAAAAGCAAAATAGTCATAAAAACCCGAAAAAGCCAGCCCGGGTCTATGAATTTCGGGGGAATGTATTTTCCGGGTCAAAGGAACCGCAGGGGTTAACAAAACCAGTTTGAGCTGGTCTTTCATCCCATTAAATAGATCTTGAACGGAAAGATAAGGCATGATTTGCGCGCGTTTTGAAAGCGGCCGATACTTAGTGCTTTTTTTCTTCTTCGGTTTTGATTAAGTTGAAAACTTCTTCTTCGGTCTTGCACTTCCGGATCAGTTCGCAGAAATACGTATCTCGAAGGAGACGCGAAATCTGAGCCAATGCTTTAAGATGCGGCCCGGCCGTTGCCTTCGGGGCGACCAGAAGGAAAAAAATGTAAACCGGTTCTCCGTCCAGCGCATCGAAGTTGACGCCATTTTTGCTAATGCCCAGAACAGCCACCAAACGGTTGACCTTGTCCGTTTTGCCGTGTGGAATGGCAATCCCCTGGCCGATCCCGGTCGATCCCAAATTTTCCCGTTCAATCAAAGCTTTCACGATGGCTTTCTGGTCTCCAATGTCTTCCACCTTCGCTAAAATACCCACCAGCTCTTTTAACGTTTCTTCCTTGGTGGTCGTCGCTAAACCAATTTTGATTGCTTTTTTATCCAACACTTCAGAAATCTTCATTCAAGCTCTCCTCCGTCCTAGTTAAGATTGACTAAGCCAAAACGAAACGTTCTCCCAAATAAATTTCTCTGGCCTTCTTATCCGTCGACAAAAAGCGCGAGGTTCCGGACACTTCAATTTTGCCGTCGCACATGATGTAAGCGCGGTCTGTAATCGACAAGGTTTCGCGTACGCTGTGGTCCGTCAATAAAATGCTGAGGCCCTGTGACTTTAACTTTTGAAGAATTTTCTGAACTTCAAACACCGCGATCGGATCCACGCCGCTGAAAGGCTCATCCAGCAAAATGAGGGAGGGGTTCGTCACCAAAGCGCGCGTGATCTCAAGCCGCCTTCTCTCTCCGCCGGACAAGGTGTACGCTTTATTTTTAGCCAGATAAGCAATGTCCAACTCTTCTAAAAGGCGTTCCAGGCGCTTTCTTCTTTCCGTCCGCGGAATGTCAAGGGTTTCTAAAATCGCCATGATGTTCTCTTCGACCGTCAACTTTCGAAAAATCGAAGGTTCTTGCGACAAATAACCCATCCCCATGCGGGAGCGGCGGTACATGGGAAGGCCGGTCACTTCTTCTCCCCGAAACAAAATTTTGCCTTCATCCGGTTTAATCACGCCGACCACCATATAAAAAGTGGTGGTTTTGCCGGCTCCGTTGGGCCCGAGCAGCCCCACGATCTCACCGCGTGAAATCTGGACCGAAACCTGATTGGCCACACACCGGCCCCGATAACTTTTAGTGAGTCCCTTCGTCTCCAGTAAATGCATGAATTTTTACCTCAAAATAATGAATCGTTAAAATCCGATTCGCTCGAACGATACTGAGCTTCCACATCTCCGCCCAATACCATCCGCCCTTCATTTGCCAAATAAACGGCGTTGTCGCTATAGGTGGTATTTCCTTCTTTGCTCACAATGATCACATTGCCGCGGGCAATAATTTTCCAAACGCGGCGGGAATCTTTGTCGTATAACACATCCATATAATCCGCGGTCAGCGTCCCGCGGTCGTGACGGGCAACGACGTTTTGAGAAAAGTGTGCGATATTGCGTTTGTAATCAATTTCAAGCGGGCCGTCGGAAGTAATGATGGTAGGTGTTTTCGCCTCCGAATCCGGATCTTGCACCACGACGGTGACGTTCTTTTTAAAGGTCACCTGGTTCAATTGGGAATCACTGGCGGCACCCGTGCCTTCGATATTAATATTATCCTTTTTCACCTTGGCATCCGCGTCGGTTTCCAGACGCTTATCATCCGGATGGATTTGTAACTCATCCGTCATCAAGCGAGCGCCGTTTTCGGTCGTCGCCACCACATTATTGCGGAGGTGAATGTCGCTGGTCGACCGGTTGAGCGACCCTTGATCCGCGGTAATCGTCACAGGCGACTCCTCCGCATAGGCTTTTGCAATGACATTGATCAGAGCAACATTTTGAGAAAAAATATCCGCGGAGTCCCCTTCAATTTCCAGTTCCTTAGTCCCATGATCGGTATACTTGGAAAATGAAAAACTATAAACCCGTTGAGCCACCTCGGCTTTTTCTTCAGAGGCACCGCTCTTCCAAAATTTTGCATCGTGCTGAAAATGAAACCACATTTTCCATTGAATGAGTGCAATATAGGCCAGCACCAACACGATTGAGACGAGAACGAATTTCCGAATCATCCCGCTACCTCCTGTAAAGGCAGCATTTCCTGCGGCCGGACGCTGTCATTTGTCCGGGTTTTCCAACGATTGTGCATCCACACCCATTGGTCCGGATAGCGCCGGACATATCGTTCCACCACCTCGGACCACATGACGGTCATCTTTTGAATGGCTTCCGCTTTCGAAACATTCTCAATCGGCCAGATGGGATCTTCCATCCACAAACGATAACTTTTCCCTTCATGGATCATAAAAGAAGGCATAATGGGAGCACCGCTTGCCAAAGCGATCTTGGCGGGCCCGATGGGAGTCCATGCCGGTTTTCCGAAAAAAGGAACAAACGTGCCTTCTAAACTGTCAATATCTTGATCCGCAGACATTCCCACCACGTGATTCTGCCGGAGCCGGGATAAAATCTTTCGCGGCGATTCATCCCGGTAAACGGTGGAAACAGACACGCTTTCTCTCAATGAAACCAATAGACGATCAAACCGATCGTAATAAATGCGCCTTCCGACCAAACAACCGGGATAACCCAAAAACCGAAAATAAGCAGCCAAAAGTTCCCAACTTCCGAGATGGCCCGTCAGCATGATGACGCCCTTCTTGCGCGCCAAAACCCGATCCAACTTTTCGGTGCTGCCTTCCAAATGAACGAGCCGCTCGAAACGTTTTCGGCCAAACCGCGGAAACGCAAGCACGTCGATGGCAGTCTTTGACAAATTCACAAAAGCACCCCGGCCGATCCGGTTGATTGCTTCTTCGCTCTGATCTGGCCCAAACGCTTCTCTGAGATGCCGCATGGTTTTGGCGCGTTCCTTTCGAAGTAACTTGTAAGCTGAGGTCCCCAAAGCCGTCGCGATGGCATAATTCACTTCACGCGGAAGAATCGCCGCGATTCTTTGAATGAGCACCAGCCCAAAGTACAAAAAAATACGATACGGTTTCTTCTTAGCCATACGAAACCTTATACAAAACCTGCTCTCAATAAGTCTTGAACGTCCAACAAACCGACCGGCCGGCCCCTCCGGTCCACGACGGGCAATTCGTCAATCTTGCGATCCCTTAAAATCCGGAGCGCTTCGGCCGCCAATTTATTTTCTTCGATGGTTAACGGTTTTTTGGTAGCCAACGGCGCAATCGGACGCGACAAAATGGAAACGCCGTTCCGTTCCAAATGACGCCTTAAATCGCCGTCTGTGAAAATACCTTTCAGCTTCCCGCTCTGATCCACAATCGTGCAAGATCCTGCCCGCGCGCTGGTAATCGCCAACAGCGCTTTTTCAACCGTTGCGGATCCGCGCACCACCGGATGCTGCTTGCCGCGCCTCATTAAATCGCGGACTCTCAGCAATTTTTTCCCCAGACTTCCGCCGGGATGCAGGAAGGCAAAATCTTCTTCCCGAAATCCCTTCCGCTTTGCCAAACAAATGGCCAGCGCATCTCCCATGGCAAGCGAAGCGGCCGTGGAGGCGGTGGGCGCCAAGTTCCAGGGGCAGGCTTCCTTTTCAAAACCGACATTTAAGACCACGTCTGAATTTTTAGCCAAAGTCGACTTCACATTTCCGGTAAGCGCAATCAGGCGCGCCCCGATTTTTTTAATCGTCGAAAGGAGGCGCGTAATTTCCTCGGTCTCACCGCTGTTTGAAATCGCAATCACAATATCCTGTTTGGTGACCATCCCCAGGTCGCCGTGAATGGCTTCGGCGGGATGAAGAAAAAGACTGGGGGTTCCCGTGGAAGCAAACGTGGCGGCTATTTTTCTCGCGATAAACCCGGGTTTGCCCATTCCCGTCACCACAATCCGGCCCGCGCAATTCTGCATCAAATCCAAAGCGCGCTCAAAATCACGATTGATTCGCTTCGCGAGTTGGGAAACCGCTTGTGATTCCAGTCTCAGAATTTTCTTTGCCAGTAAACGATCTTGCTTCATACGGTGATTGGTTTTTTCGGAATGTTCTTTTGAACGTTCGCTTTTTTGACAGGTGCCGCCTGGCGTATTTGTTTCAAAACAACGAGCAATTCTTTCAGCTGGTCCAAAGGAAGGTTGTTGGGGCCGTCCGATTTCGCGGCTTTTGGATTTTCATGTACTTCCATGAAAAGCGCATCCGCACCGGCCGCCACCGCGCATCGGGCAAGGGTCGGAATAAATTCGGCTTGGCCGCCCGAGGCATTCCCCAACCCGCCGGGAATTTGAACCGAATGCGTGGCATCAAACACAACGGGATACCCAAGACTTTGCATAATGGGAATGGACCTGAAATCACTCACTAAATTTTGATAACCAAAGGTGGTTCCGCGCTCCGTTAACAAAATATTCTGATTGCCTTGGGATTCAATTTTCTCCACAACGTTCTTCATCTCCCACGGCGAGAGAAATTGACCTTTCTTGACATTGACGATTTTTTGGGTCTTTGCGCATGCCACCACCAAATCCGTCTGGCGGCAGAGAAATGCCGGAACTTGCAAAATGTCAAGCACCTCTCCCGCGCACTCGACCTCTTGAAGGGTGTGAACATCACTTAAGACCGGTACGCGAAATTCTTTCTTTATTTTTTCCAGGATCTTCAGTCCTTCCTTCAGGCCCGGCCCCCGAAAAGAGCGAACGGAGGAGCGGTTTGCTTTGTCATAACTGGATTTGAATACGTAAGGGATATTTAAATCACCGGCAATTCTTGAAATTTGCTCGACATGGCGAAGCACCGAATCCTCCCCTTCGATGACACAAGGACCCGCGATGAGAACAAAATACGTCGGATCACCGAAAGCAAAATTACCCAATCGAACTGGATTCATAAACGTCTTCCTTTGTCTCTGCTTCTTTTTTTGAACCGCCCCGGTTTAATTCAAGCGCTTTTGCCACAAAGGCTTTGAACAATGGATGCGGCTTGTCCGGCTTTGATTTAAATTCGGGATGAAATTGACTTGCGACAAACCAAGGATGGTTTTCCAACTCCACGATTTCCACCA